>CAMZGB010000019.1 GCA_947306285.1 uncultured Lachnospira sp. | reverse complement strand
CTTGTTCAGGTATTGGCGGACAGGCAGTACTTGAAGGTATAATGATGAGAAATAAAAATAAATACTCAGTGGCAGTTAGATCAGAAGGTGAGATTAACTGTCAAGTTGGACAGCATAAAGATATCGCTGAGAAAACTGTTTTTGCTAGAATTCCATTTGTGAGAGGTATTTTCAAACTTATCGATTCTTTAGTAATGGGAATCAGAGCTCTTACATATTCTTCACAATTTGTGGAGGAGGAAGAAATAGAGCCGGACAAATTTGAAAACTGGCTTAACAGAAAGTTTGGCAAAAAAGCAGAAAAGGTTATTATTGGATTCACAATTGCTATTTCAGTAATACTTGCAATTGCTTTGTTTATGATACTTCCATTGTTTATTGCAGACATTATGGAAAGACATATATCATGGGTGACAAAGCAAAGAGTACCTATTATTGAGGGTGTTCTCAAAGTAATAATCTTTATTGTCTACTTGATGCTAACAGCACTAATTAAAGATATTAAGCGTACATATATGTATCACGGTGCAGAGCACAAGTGCATCAACTGTGTTGAGACAGGACATGAACTAACTGTAGAAAATGTTGCAAAGAGTTCAAGATTCCATAAGAGATGTGGAACAAGTTTCTTGTTTGTAATCATTTTGATAAGTATTATTGTGTTCCTACTAGTTAGACCAGAAACTATTTGGCTAAGATATGCCATTAGAGTTCTTTTGCTTCCAGTTATTGCAGGTCTTTCATATGAGTTTATTAGATATGCAGGAAACAAAGACAACTTGTTTGTAACTATTTGTAGTAAGCCTGGACTATGGATGCAGAGAATCACAACAAGAGAGCCTACTGACGATATGATAGAAGTGGCTATCGAGGCTACAGAAGCTGTTTTCGACTGGGAAGCTTATTTAGAAAAAAACGGCATCGAAGTAAAAGGAAGAGTTAGACCTCAACCACAGGCTAAACCTCAATCTTATGTTAGACCAACACCTCACGATTTGCCAAAGAGAGATACTAATACAGGATCAGGATTCAATTGGAAATTTTAGTTAGAGATTTCGTAAAAGAAAATACAGATAAACTTGATGCGGCTGGTATTTCAGACGCATCAGTTGATATATGGCTTCTTTTAGAACATTTTGCTGATATTAAAAAAAGTGATTACTTGGCTAATCCACATATGGAATTAAGCAAAGTAACAGCAGAACAAATAGAGGAAGCAGTTGAAAAAAGAATAAATCACATCCCCGTTCAACACATCATTGGACAAACAGAGTTTATGGGACTTACTTTCAAAGTAAATGATAAGGTTTTAGTTCCAAGATTCGACACAGAGATTCTGGTGGATGAAGTTGTTAAGTATGTTGGGGATGAATTCTTTAAAGTACTAGATATGTGCACTGGCTCGGGTTGTATTGCAATTACTGTCAGTGATATGTGTGACAATGCGACAGTTGTGGCATCTGACATTTCAAAAGACGCAATTGAAGTTGCTAAAGAGAACAATCAGATTAACTGTACAGATGTAACGTTTATTGAGTCAGACTTGTTTGAAAGTGTGGAAGGAACTTTTGATGTAATTGTTTCAAACCCACCATATATTAAGACAGAAGATATTAAAGACTTACAAGATGAGGTAAAACTCCATGATCCACACCTTGCATTAGATGGTGGAGAAAGTGGCTTGGATTTTTATCGCAGTATTATAAAAGATGCAAAAGAGCATTTGAAAAATAGTGGAAAAATATTCTTCGAAATTGGTTTCGACCAAGCCGAAGAAGTTTCAAATATTCTAAAGGAAAATGGTTACCACGATATTGTCGTTAAGAAAGATTTATCAGGGTTAGACAGAGTGGTAATAGCAAGAAACTAGAGAGGGAAAGATATGTTTGACAAGTTAGAAGCGATAGTTGAAAGACTTAAAGAGATTACTGAACAACTCAATGACCCTAATGTTGTTAGTGACCAAAATAAGTTTAAAAAGTTAATGAAAGAGCAGAGCGATCTTCAACCAATTGTTGAGGCTTATGAAGAGTACAAAAAATGCAAAGAGACAATCGATGAAAGTCTAGCAATTCTAGAAGATGAGTCCGACGAAGAAATAAAAGATTTAGCCAAAGAAGAAATGAACGAGGCTAAAGAACGTCAGGCTGAGTTGGAAGATGAACTAAAAATTTTGCTCCTTCCAAAAGATGAAAATGATGACAAGAACGTAGTAGTAGAGATTCGTGGCGGAGCCGGTGGTGACGAAGCTGCGTTGTTTGCTGCAGAATTATATAGAATGTACTGTATGTATGCAGACAATATGGGATGGAAGACTGAACTTATCTCACTAAATGAAAATGGAGTTGGTGGATTTAAGGAAGTAGTCTTTATGGTAAATGGTAAGGGTGCTTACTCGAAACTTAAGTATGAGAGTGGTGTGCACCGTGTACAGAGAATCCCAGTTACTGAGTCGGGTGGAAGAATCCATACATCTACAGCTACTGTGGCAGTTATGCCAGAGGCTGAAGAAGTGGATATTGAGATTGATATGAACGATTGTAGATTTGATGTGTTTAGAGCATCAGGAAACGGCGGACAGTGTGTAAATACTACGGATTCTGCTGTTAGACTTACACATATTCCTACAGGAATCGTTATTTCATGCCAGGACGAAAAATCACAGTTAAAGAACAAAGATAAGGCATTAAAAGTACTAAGAGCTAGACTATACGAACTAGAGTGCCAGAAAAAGCAGGATGAGGAATCGGCTGCTAGAAGAAGTCAGATTGGATCTGGTGATAGATCAGAAAAGATTAGGACTTATAACTTCCCACAGGGACGTGTTACAGACCATCGTATAAAGTTCACATCACATAGATTAGAGCAGATTCTAAATGGTGATATTGAAGAATTGATTGATGGTTGTATTGCAGCAGATCAAGCGGCAAAATTAGCTCAAGTCGAATAATAAAAATGCAATATTTATCCCTTCTAGGCAACTAGAAGGGATTTTTTTATGTAACCCATTTTTATTGTATAGTAGGCCGATTTTTGGTAAAATGATATTGGATTATGGGATTTAGGAGGACTCCTTGATGCAAGGCTTTACAGATATTCATAATCACATACTTTTTAAGGTCGACGATGGATCAGATTCTATTGAAAAATCCATCGAAATGATTAAAGAAGAGTACAAACAAGGGGCTAGAAGCTTGATTTTGACCCCTCATTATGACGAGGAAAGTTTTAATCTCTCGGTCGATAGATGGAATAGACATTTTGAAGAGTTGAAAGCATCGGTTAAAGACATTTTGCCTGATATGCAACTATATTTGGGTAACGAAGTTCTTCTTTGCAACGATATGGTTGAAAAGATAAACGATGGAAGAATTTTGACGATGGCGGGCAGTAGATATGTGCTTATAGAGTTTTATCCTACGGAAGATTATGGGGTAATAGAAAGGGCACTTAGCCAGCTTGTGAATGGTGGTTATATACCAATCATAGCTCACTGTGAGCGATACAGAGCGTTTAGAAAAAAGATTGGTGTAATAAATAAGAGTAATTTAGAACATGTTGTTGATATGGGATGTTATCTCCAAGTCAATGCCACATCGGTTTATAAGGATGAAAAGAAGTTTGTTGCAAAACTGGTGGAAAATGAGATGTTACATCTTATCGGAACGGATGCTCATTCGTTAAGAATGCGTGGTATTCATTGGACTGAATGTATTGATTATCTGAAATCAAAGTACGATGAAAGATACATCGAGTGGTTATTAGTAAGAAATCCTAAAATGATTATTTCGGGTGAATATATTTAATCGAAAGGAAAAAATATGGAAACACAGAATAACAACAAAAATGAAATAGAGATAGATCTTCGTGGTTTATTCTCGGCTATTCTGAATAGGTTGACTATCATCATTTTGGTAGGAATACTTGTGGGCGGTATATCATTTGCGTATACTGAGTTTTTTGTAAGCCCTCAATATGTTTCAACTACTAAAGTGTATATTCTAAGTAGGCAAGATCCCAACGAGAAAGGGTTAACATCTAGTGATTTGGCATTTGCGACATATCTTGCGAGTGACTATCAAGTGTTACTTACTAGTGAACCAGTTCTAAAAAAGGTAAAAGAGGATTTGCAGTTAGAGTTATCCGTTAGTCAGTTGGCGGCCATGACGTCAGTAGAGTTGGAAGAGGATACGCGTATACTTGATATTCATGTTACTTCGACCAACCCAAAATTGTCGAAAAAAGTGGCTGATAAAGTAAGAGACGTTGCTAACGAAAGAACTAAACAGGTAATGGAGGGAATTGAGGCGGTAAACCCAATAGATGAGGCTTCGCTTCCTGTTAGCCCTTCTAGTCCAAATGTTGAGAAGAATACAATGTTAGGATTTATCATCGGTTTTGGTATAGCACTTATAATTGTTATTCTAATGTTTGTATTGGATGATACAGTTAAAACTCCAGACGATATAGAAAAGAAACTTGGAGTTAGTGTTCTAGCTTCCATACCACTTAAGAGTGAGAGGAAGAAAGGATATGGCTATGGTTATGGTTACGGCTATGGATATGGTCAATCCAAAAAGAAGAAAGACAAAGAAGATGATGAAGATACCACAGAGGGAAAGGAGTAGAGTCTTATGTTAAATATTAATTTAGAGAAGATATCTGATTTAGATTTTAAAACAAGAGAAGCTTATAAGACACTTAGAACAAATGTCCAATTCTGTGGTGATGATGTAAAACTTATTTCGCTAACTAGTTCCGTCCCAAACGAAGGAAAATCTATGGTGGCATTTAACCTTGCAGTTTCAATGGCTCAGGGTGGAAGTAAAGTTCTCTTCGTGGATGCCGACCTTAGAAAGTCTGTTTTGATTGGACGTTACAAAATTAATAAGGCCATAAAGGGACTTACTCATTATCTTTCAGGCGTGGAGAGATTAGATAGTATTAGGTATAAGACAAATATTGATAATTTAGATATGATTTTGTCGGGACCGGTTCCTCCAAACCCTGCGGAGTTATTGGATAATGAGAGATTCTCAGAGATGCTTAGACTGACAAGAAACGCTTACGATTATGTAATTATTGATACACCACCTATTGGACAGGTTATTGACCCAGCTATCGTAGCTCAGCAGACAGATGGAGTAATATTCCTAATATCACAGGCAAATGTTTCTTACAAATATGTTCAAAAGCAAATTGAACAGCTTAAGAAATCAGGTTGTAGATTATTAGGGGCAGTACTCAATAAGGTAGATCCTGATGGCAAAGGCGCTTACTACAATGGATACTACGGTAAATACTACAAGCGTGGATATGGCTACGGATACGGCTCAGATAGTTATTATAAATAAGAAATATCAAAAATACCTATGTTTTTGAATACATAGGTGTTTTTGGGTTTTTGGTAAATGATATGGATTATACACAAGAAATATTCATAGGGTTATTAGCAAATGGAATTGGCGAAAAAAGGTTAAACGAGATTGATTTTTCGAAAGTAGATAGCGAAGAATTGATTCACTTATCAAGAGTCAATACAGTTTCTGCCATAGTGTATAGTGCCATAAAAGATTTTGACGATGTCCCAAATGATTTGTCGGATTCGCTAAAAAGTGAATTTATGAGAATCGTAATGAAGATGTCAAAATATAGTTCGGTTCTCGACATTATCGTTAAAAATCTAGATGAATCTAATATCACATATGCGGTAGCAAAAGGAAAATCTATTGCCAAGTATTATCCCGAAGAAGAACTTCGCGATATGGGTGACATCGATATACTAGTTCCGATTGAAGCATATGATGAGGCAAAAAATCTTTTTAAGAGCTTTAGTTATGAAAAAGAAGATCAGGTGAGCGATGATTATGAATTTACGTTTGTCTTGAATGGAGTAGATATAGAACTTCAAAAAAATATGGCTCACAAAAAGAATCTTTCAGGAAAAGTTGATTACGCACAATTCTTTGAGGATTTGATTAACCATAGAGTGGTTGATAACGGTATCAGCGTTATTGATCCAAAGTATAGTTTTATTTTCAACATCTATCATACGGCACAACACTTCTATTACGCTGGTTGTGGAGTGAGAATGCTACTTGATATTGCAGTTATGATTAGATATTTCAAAGATACTTTTGATTGGGACGAAATAATCGAAACTTTGAAACAATTAGAGTTGTTCGAATTTGCCATAAACATATTTAGTATTATTGATGAGTGGTTTGGAATAAGAATTCCAAGTAGCAGTTATAAGAAAAAAGAAGTGTCAGATGAGTGCAAAGAATATTTCATAAATGCTGGAATATTTGGCAGAGCAATCAATAATTCTGATGTAGTAAATATTAGAAAGTTTAATCAAGGTGGGGGCAAAGAATCATTTGTCAAATGGGCATTCCCATCTTCTGAATATATGAGAGAAACTAATGAATGGTTTAAGAATAAACCAAAAGTTCTTTTGCCGGTGGCCCACGTCATTAGAATTTCTAAAAACCTAAGAAAAAGAGGTGGCTTAGTAAAGGGAACTTCCGTAATGGGAAGGACGAAACAAGACCTTGAAAAGCATAAAGCGATTGTAAAACAGATGGGGTTAGAATAGTGGGAGAAGTAAACAAATTCAAAGCTAAATATGAAATAGCAGGATTAAAAGTTTTGATGACCACTTACTATGATAGGGTTAGAGAGCAGGCTAAAGATTATCTTGCAAAAACTGACTGGGACGAATCCGATGCAGATCATGAACTGGATTTGGGAATAGACTTCTACGAAGAACAAAAACAAAAAAATCCAGAGATTAAAAGTGACGATGCTACTGTGGAGTATGTTCTCACTGGAGCATTGTTTAATAGATTTTTGATAGCACATAATGGATTGATGCTTCATTCGTCGGCAGTGGTAGTTGATGGATATGCGTATTTGTTTTCAGCGGACAGTGGTACTGGAAAGTCTACACATACAAAAGAGTGGCTAAAATACTTAGGTGATAAAGCATATGTGATAAACGATGATAAGCCAGCTATTCGAAATGTTGACGGAGAATGGTTTGTGTATGGGACTCCTTGGAGTGGCAAGACTGATACAAACGAAAATGCTAAAGCGAAACTTGGAGCGATTGTCTTTCTAGAAAGAAGCGAAGATAACTGGATAGAAGAGGATAAAGTACAAGAGGCTATACCAAAGTTTTTTAAACAGACTGTAAGAAGATTAAACTACGAAGAAAACATGGATAAGGTTTTAAGCACCATGGAAAAAATGCTCAGCGATGTTCCCGTTTATAAAATGGGTTGCAATATATCAGAAGAGGCAGCAAAGATGGCATACGAAAAGATTAGGAGAGTTTAGATGAAGATTAAAGAAGGATTTATACTAAGAAATGTGGCGGGTTCATTTGTGGTTGTTCCGGTGGGACAAGCTACTTTGGATTTTAACGGAATGATGAATTTAAATGAAACTGGCGCATTCTTATTTGAAAAGATGATAGAAGGTATTTCTAGAGAAGACTTGATTGAGGCATTGACCAATGAATACGATGTGGATGAAGAGACTGCGACAAAGGATGTTGATGCGTTTATTGAGAAGGTAGAGAAAGAGGATTTGTTTGAATAAAGTTGTTTCGATGGAGGAGATTGCCCCTCTCATAGAAGAACAATTGAAGAAGGATGGCGAAGTGTCGTTTACTCCTAAAGGCATTAGTATGTTACCTACAATAAGAGGTGGAGTGGATACAGTCGTTTTGGAAAAACCTAGTTTTCCGCTAAAAAAGTACGCCATAGTTTTATATAAAAGAGATGATGGCGACTACATAATGCATAGGGTGATTAAGGTAAAAAAAGACTCTTATGTAATGCGTGGAGACAATCAGTATAAAAAAGAGTATGGAATTCGCGATGACCAAGTTATTGGAGTAGTTAAAAGCTTTAATCGCGATGGTCACGAATACGAAGTATCTGGTTTTGCTAACTGGAAATATGTTAAGAAAATAAACATTAAAAAAAGATACATTTCAACAAGAATTGTTTTAGGAAAAGTTAAGAGAAAACTAACAGGAAAGAAACAGTGAAACTATTTAAAAAAGAAAACTCAATAGGCCTAAGATGGATAATTAAAAATTGTAAACGTGAAATACCGTTTGTAATTCTAATTAGTGTGTTCTTTATTATTTTGGCGGGCGTTAACACAATACTTGCGTTATTTAGTAAGTATGCAATTGATGCAGCACAAAGAGCAGCGGAAGCTAAGACGGATGCAATGTACGATAAATGCATACACCAAATTATCTTTTGGGGAGTAATCATCTTAGTTATTATTGTTGCTAGGCTTATCATGAGAGTGGCATCATCGGCCATCTCTATAAAAGTTCAAGCCAGACTTGTAATGAAATTAAGAACAAAGCTTTTCTATGGAATTCTAAGTAAGAAATATGAAAAGATAAACCACATTCATAGTGGAGAATTAATAAACAGATTAACTAGTGACATAAATATAGTGGCGGACGGAGTGATGAATATTATTCCGGATATGTTGTACTACATAACCCAGTTCGTGGGAGCGTTTGTAGTTTTGGTTGTGATTGCACCAAAGTTTACAATTGTATTCATTTTGGCTGGTATTGCAATTTCGTTTATAACATTGTTCCTAAGAGGACAGTTTAAGGGACTTCACAAAGAAGTTCAGCAGACAGAGGGTGTTGTAAGATCATTCTTCCAAGAGTCAATCGAGAGTTTACTAGTTGTAAAGACTTTCGGCGCGGAGGACACATTTAAAGAGCGCGGCGACGAATTACAAGACATAAACTTCTGGGCAAAAATGAAGAGAAGAAGGGTAAGCATTTTGGCAAACTCTGGATTCTCATTTGTGTTTAATGCTGGATATCTTGCAGCATTGATATGGGCTACATTTAGAGTGGCTACAAAGGCAATAACATACGGTACACTTACAGCTATGCTTCAATTGATTACTCAAATACAGGCACCATTTATAAACATTACAAAAGTAGTGCCAGATTATTATGCAGTTATTGCTTCGGCGGAGAGAATTATTGAGATTGAAGAAATAGAAAACGAAGACAAAGACGTAATTGAGATTGATTCTAAACACTTCTACAAAGAACTAGATAGGATAGAGTTTAAGGACATCAAGTTTAACTACGGTAGAGAAAGCGTTTTGGAAGAAGGAAATGCTGTTTTAGCCAAAGGTGATTTTGTTGCAATCAGAGGTATTTCTGGAATTGGAAAGAGCACTTTGATGAAGATGCTTTTGGGAGTGTTCCAGCCAGACGAAGGAACCATCAAACTCTACAAAGAAGATGGAAGTGCAGTTGAAGCATCGGCCGATACTAGAAGTTTGTTCTCGTATGTGCCACAGGGTAACTATTTGTTCAGTGGAACATTGAGAGAAAACATTAATCTAATTAATCCATATGCCACAGATGAGCAGATAATAGAGGCAATGAAGATTAGTGATATTTATGACTTCGTTGAAAACCTTCCTGATGGTTTAGAAACTAAACTTGGAGAAAAGGGATTGGGGGTTTCTGAAGGACAAGCTCAAAGACTTGCTATTGCTAGAGCGATTATTTCGGACGCTCCAATTATTCTTTTGGACGAGGCTACATCAGCGTTGGATGCAGCTACAGAGGAAAGAGTGCTTGATAACATTAAGTCACTTAACTCAAAGACTTGTATTATTATCACACATAAGAATGCGGCCCTACAGGTCTGCAACAAAGAATTCTTAATAGAAGACAAGAAACTTACATGTAAGAATATATAGTTTAGGCTATTATTTGTAATATATAGTATGATTTTAACTTGGAGGAGTTAACAATGGGAAAGTATTTTGGAACAGATGGATTTAGAGGAGAAGCAAATATTGATTTAACTGCTATGCACGCTTTTAAAGTGGGCAGATTTTTAGGTCACTATTATAGTCAGAAGGGCGATTGCTCAGTAGCTATTGGTAAGGACACTAGACGAAGCAGTTATATGTTTGAGGATGCTTTAGCAGCAGGTCTTACTTCGACGGGGGCGGACGTGTATCTACTTCACGTTACAACAACACCTTCTGTTTCGTACGTGGTAAGAACTGAGGACTTTGACTGTGGAATTATGATTTCTGCTAGTCACAATCCATTCTACGACAATGGAATTAAACTTCTTAACTCAAATGGCGAGAAGATGGAGCAGGAAGTTATTGACCAAATTGAAGAGTATCTAGATGCTGACTTCGAATCTATCCCATATGCTGAAAAAGAAAACATAGGTAGAACAGTCGATTATTTCGCAGGAAGAAATAGATATATGGGATATCTTATGTCTTTGGCGAAGCATTCATTTAGAAATATTAAAGTTGGTTTGGACTGTTCAAATGGTAGTGCTTCAGCTATCGCAAAGAGTGTATTTGATGCGCTAGGTGCTGAGACATATGTCATTAATGATCAGCCAAACGGAACTAACATCAATATGAATTGTGGTTCCACACATATTGAGGTTCTTCAGCAATATGTTATTGATAATAAACTGGATATCGGTTTCGCATACGATGGCGACGCTGATAGATGTTTCTGTATAGACGACGAAGGTAAGATTGTTGATGGAGATTTGATTCTCTATGTATCAGCAGTTCATATGAAAGAGAAGGGCGAGTTGAAGAACAACGCCGTTGCAACTACGATTATGTCTAATCTTGGACTTTACAAGGCCTTCGAAGAAGCCGACATCGCATACGAGAAGACAGATGTGGGTGATAAGTTTGTCTATGAATGTATGAAGAATAATGATTACAGACTTGGTGGAGAGCAATCTGGTCATATTATTTTCAGTAAGTACGCTACAACTGGTGATGGTATTTTGACATCAATTAAGCTTATGGAATTTATGCTTACTGCTAAGAAGAAAATGTCTGAGCTTATTGCACCAGTTACTATTTATCCACAGTATCTAGAAAACGTGCGCGTCGAAGACAAAGAAGTTGTTTTAAATGATGAAGACGTGCTAGCAGCAGCTAAGAAGGTGGAAGTTAGCTTGGAGGGTGATGGAAGAATTATCCTTAGAGCTAGCGGTACAGAACCAGTGGTTCGTGTTATGGCTGAGGCGAAGACTGATGAGATTGCTGAGCGTGTTGTTAAGGAAATAGTAGAAGTAATCAAGAGCAAAGGTTATGAAGCATAAGATTTGGATTCTAAGAATAGTTCTAATAGTTTTAATTATTGGGTGGATGTTTATAATCTTTGACTTTTCCGCAGACGACGGAGATGAGTCGCAGACACTGAGCGATAAGATTACAATTAAAGTTGTTCATATATTAAAAAGCGATTATGATTCCATGCCTAGGATTGAACAGAAGAAGTACTTTAATAAAGTGAGTTTTGTTGTGAGAAAGATTGGGCACTTTGGCGAGTACGGATTGCTTGGATTACTAGTTACTGGATTTCTTTTGACATTCGAAAGAATAAGAAAGTTAAAGAAAAGATACATTTACTTTTATGCAACGCTTTGGTGCATGCTATATGCGCTGACTGATGAGATGCATCAGCTATTTGTTAAGGGAAGAAGCGCAAAAATAGGAGATGTGTTTGTTGATATGTTTGGTGGGTTAGTAGCAGCAGTTATACTAGTTGCCATTTGGAAAAAGATAAATAGAAGGAAAAACTATGAAAAAGTTTGAAGAAAACATTAGAAAGGTCACACCATATGTTCCAGGTGAACAACCAAGTGGAAGTGACATTATAAAACTAAATACAAACGAGTCACCATTTGCGCCTTCAACTATGGTTCAAATGGCTATCGCAAGTATGATGCCAGACGCATTGCGCAAGTACCCAGATCCTGATGCTTCAGATTTGGTTCGAGAGATTGCGTCTTATTATGATGTGGATGAGAGTAAAGTATTTGTGGGCGTTGGCTCAGATGATATTTTGGGAATGGCTTTCTTGACATTCTTTAATTCTGATAAGCCAATACTGTTTCCAGACATTACTTATTCATTCTATGACGTGTGGGCAGATCTTTATGATATTAAGTATGAGACGATTCCTTTGAATGAAGAATTTGAGATTGTGGTTGATGACTATAAGTGTGAGAACGGAGGAATAGTTTTTGCTAATCCAAATGCCCCTACAGGAATTGCACTTCCTAAGGCGCAAGTAGAAGAGATTATTGCAGCTAATCCAGATTCTGTTGTGATAGTGGATGAAGCTTATATTGATTTTGGCGGAGATACAGTTTTAGATTTAATTGATAAATACGAGAACTTGTTAGTTGTTAGAACGTTTTCAAAATCAAGAGCGCTGGCAGGACTTAGAGTTGGATATGCTTTCGGTAGTGAGATATTAATAAAGTCTCTTAAGGATGTGAAATTCTCCTACAACTCATATACTTTAAATGTGGCAGCTATTAGAGGTGCTAAGGCAGCTATTAAGGATGATGAGTATTTTGTTGGTCTAGTTGATGAGATAAAGAATAATAGAGAAGAGACAAAACGTAAATTAAAGAAAATGAGATTTGAGTGCACTAATTCGCAGACAAACTTCTTGTTTGCAAAACACGAAACAGTTCCAGCTAAAGAAATATTTGAAAAATTACGCGAGAAGAGTATTTACATTAGATACTTTGATAAGCCAAGAATTGATGAGTATATAAGAATTACAATCGGAACTAAAGAACAAATGAATGCCTTGATTATGGCATTAGAAGATATTTTAAATTAATAATCAGGAGGATTGATATGTTTTGTACAAATTGTGGTGAGCAGATGCAAGATGGCCAGGCGGTCTGCACGAAATGTGGCTTCGCCAAAGATACAGGAAATAAGTATTGTGGAAACTGTGGAGCAGAAATTCAACCACAGCAAGCAGTTTGCACACAATGTGGTTGCGTAGTTAACGAAGCCAAGAGAGAGGCAGAAGCTAAAAAGGCTATTGCAGTTGACCAAGTTGGTGGACAGGATAAGATTGTTGTTATACTTGTTGCTATTTTTATTGGAACACTTGGTGTTCATAATTTTATAATGGGAGAAACAAAGAAAGGTGTATTCAAACTTGTAATGTCACTAGTTGGCGGATGGTTTTGTGGATTAGGCGTTTTAGTTTCATTAATATTAACGATTATGGATATTGTGAAGATTGCATCAGGAACATATGTTGTTGATCCAGACAAACTAATATAAAAATAAGCCCGGCATCTGCTGGGCTTTTTTTTATGCTTTTTTATGTATAAAAAAACCATTTTTCGTTCATAATTAGTTAACATTTATTTTAAATAACATATGTAAAAATTACACAATTTTATAGGACAATATAAGAGTAGAAATGAGTATTTCGGGAGCACCTGGAGTACTTATTTTACGATTAGAAAATAAGTGGTGGAGGTGAATATTATGAATGTAAATAAATTCACACAAAAATCAATTGAAAGCATACAGGAGTGCGACAAAATTGCCATGGAGTATGGTAATCAAACAATTGATCAAGAGCATTTCTTGCACAGTTTGGTGACTATTAATGATAGTCTGATTGCTAAGCTGATTGAGAGAATGGAGATTGATATCAATTACTTTGATAACCGTGTTGTTCAGGCTATTGAAGCGCTTCCAAAGGTACAAGGTGGCGAACGACATATGAGCCAGGCGCTCAATGACGTTTTGGTTAGTGCTGAGGACG
Organism: uncultured Lachnospira sp.; assembly: GCA_947306285.1. Classification (GTDB taxonomy): domain Bacteria; phylum Bacillota; class Clostridia; order Lachnospirales; family Lachnospiraceae; genus Eubacterium_G. The sequence continues at coordinate 273 of CAMZGB010000019.1, read as the reverse complement.
AGGCAAAGAAGATGGGCGACGAATATGTGTCAGTGGAACACCTATTCCTTTCGATGCTTAAAAAACCTAACAAGGCAGTGAAAGACATCTTCAAAGAATTTGGTATCACACGTGAGAGGTTCTTGAGTGTTCTTGAAACTGTAAGAGGTTCTCAGAGAGTTACTTCTGATAATCCTGAAGGAACTTATGAGGCTCTATCTAAATACGGACAGGATTTGGTTGAGAGAGCGAGAGACCAAAAGCTAGACCCAATTATTGGACGTGACAATGAGA
>CAMZGB010000018.1 GCA_947306285.1 uncultured Lachnospira sp. | reverse complement strand
CTGGAGTGTCTTTTCCCATTCTCTCATAAAACTCAATCTTTCCGTTTTGCATAATACAAGTTGCACAGTCAAAGTTAAACGGAAAGTCCTCGTCCGTTGGCATTGTAAATGTCATTGGATTTGTGCCCATCATAGGTTCCACGCCAAAGGTAGGTGCAACTGAAGGTCTAGCATTTGTACCAGAAATTCCAATCAAACCTTCCTTCTCTGCCATAGTTGTCCAATAACCTGCAATACCATAGTGAGTTGAATTAAAAATAGTTCCGCCAGCCATTCCATATGTCTTTGCTTTTTCAATAAGCATCTCCATCATCTTGTGACTAGCAACCATACCCATTCCATCATGAGCATCCATAACAACTGTGGTTGGTGTTTCTTTTACTATTTCAATCTCTGTCTTTGGAAGTAATGTTCCATTTTTAATTCTATCTAAATATATTGGTTTAAAACGATTACAACCGTGGCTCTCAATTCCACGTCTGTCACTCTCAAGTAAAACGTCAGCACAAATAGCAGCATCCTCTCTTGGAACACCGTATTTCTCAAAAACGTCTATCATAAAATTGTTCATTAAATCCCAATCTACATATGGTCTTGTCTCTGCCATTTATTTCAATCTCCTTTTGCACAATCTTTTAATATTATAGCACTTTTTCGTAGTTATTTGGGCTTAAATTATGCTATAATTTCTCTTATGTTAGTGATAAAAGATGAAGCTGGAATCAATATCAATTATCCTATTGAACGTTTCTGCGACAAAGAGAAAATCTTATATTTTGACATAGAAACCACTGGACTATCCCGTAAGTATTGCTCTATTTATTTGATTGGAGTAATGTATTTCGAAAATGACCAGTGGATGTATGCGCAGTGGTTTGCTGACAACTATAATGATGAAGCTAATGTTATTATGGCTTTCCAAAAGTTTATACAAGATTATGAATGTCTAATCCACTTCAATGGTAATTCTTTTGATATTCCATTTGTGAAAGAGCGTGCAGAAAAATACAATATTGATTTAGATTTAGACAGGCTTAAAAGCATAGACATCTATAAAGACATATCATCACTAAAAAATTTATTGAATCTTCCAAACTTAAAACAGAAAACTCTAGAAGAGGCTATCGGTTTGGATAGAAAAGATCCATTCACTGGCGGTGAGCTAGTTGAAGTGTATAAAGAATACGTTAGAACTAAAGATGAAAAACTTATCTTCCCTTTACTTCTACATAACAGAGAAGATGTTTTGTATATGGGAAAAATCACCGAATTATTAGCTCTTTCTGACTTGTTTAACGGAAACTTTAAATTAGACTCGTGGAAAATCAAGAATTATAAAGACATAAATGACGAAAGTAAAAATGAATTAGTTATCACGCTTGAAACAAATCAAGAACTCCCACTTGGAGTATCATATAACGATGACAACACCTCTATAATATCTAGAGAAAAGAAATGTCAAATAAAAATTAAAGCACTGGATGGATCGCTCAAGCTTTTCTTTGAAAACTACAAAGACTACTATTATCTACCATCTGAAGATAAAGCAATTCATAAAAGTGTTTCACAGTTTGTTGATAAAGAACATCGCATCCAGGCTAAGGCATCCACTTGTTATGAAATCGTTAATGATATATTTGTACCATGTCTTGATGAATCTAATTATAAATATATTTTCAAAAATGATTATAGTTCTAAGAAAAAATATCTAAGAATTTCAGATTTAAATGATGATAATATCGAATCATATGTTGAAATATTTTTAAAACAACTATCTAATTAAAAAAAGCGAGGCATTAGGCCTCGCATTTTTTATCTAATAATGTTTTTAATATACTTGTAAACTTTCGCATCAGGTACTGTTCCAGCATGTTTAACAGGTGGTGTTCCACTATATCTTAATTGATTTTCTGGTCTCTTTGATCCAATCTTCAATTTCTTATAAGCTATTTTATGATCCATATCAAACACTTCCACCCAGTATGTTTCAGTATAAGCTTTAGTTCCTTTGTTATACTTGCCAAAATACTTATAAGTAGGATAAATATAAACAAAGTATTCGTAATCATTTGCACGTTCAGGCATTTTATACTTATTACCAAGTTGAGTTTCATCAAGCACGTTTCCACTACTATGATATACTCTCTTTTTCTTATACATGGTCGTATCTGGTTTAGCCATGTACACTAGTGCTTTACCTGTTATTCTATGTGTTTTATTATTCTTCTTAAATTTTTTAGCTTTATTGTAAGCGCTTTTAACCTCATCTGACATAAATGCTTTCACAACATTATTCATCGTGTATTTAGTCAACTTAGTATTTAATTGATTAAAATCCTCTATATTCACATAGTTATTTTCTGAAATTTTAGTATTTGGCTCATTAATCATTATGTCATTTCGTACATTACTAAGTGCGAACAAATAACCAGATCCATCCATATTTATTTTGTATTTTTCAAAACATGGCGCTATAGTTAAGCGTTTCAATTTTTTAGCGTCTTTTAATGGAGCATAATCTTCTGGTTCCTTATAGGATTCATCAAAATCAAAAGGTTGTGGTTTTGCTTTTACTTTTATTGTTTTGCCATTTTTGTTTGTAGCCGTCTCATACGGAGCAACAGTTGGACCATAATTAACTGACCCATTTGGACCATAAACATTTCCCCTAGTAGAAGCTCTATCATCTGTACTCTCAACTGTCGCATATATACCAACTTCTTCCAAATCGGTGAATGGACTCAAGCAACTGTAATCATCTTCATAGAGCCATACTTTCTTTATTTTTCGAAGATTCTTTTTACTCTCATCATCATAATTGTAAAATACACTTGCTCCCGGGAGATATAATGTATCCACTTTGGATAATACCTTTGTCCAGCTAGTATTCTTTGATTCCATTAATTCTCTGTCCATTCCAAAGACCATAATGGATTTTGGATTCAATTTTGAAACTCGTTCATTAATCTTTGCAAGTTTCTCGTCATCTACACTGTATAATGTATGAAGATAAATAGTTCCAACAGATTTATTTTTTATATTCCTACTCAAAATATCAAAAGCTTTATCAATGTCAGATTCTGAATAGAATCCAATTTCTAAAGACTCTTTATCTTGGTTGTAATATACTTTTACACCTTGCAAATTCCCACTTTTCTTGGATGACTTGTTAATGCTCTCAAGTGTCTTTTTTAGTGGAGATTCTGTCTCTACTTTTTCCCTACAACCATTAAGCACAATACACGCCAAAACAATTATGACTGTTATTATAAGTAACTTTAATCCTCTTCTCATCTTCTTACCTCACACCTTTTACAAATTATTAGGCAAACCATAAAAGCTTTCTAACTATTTAGATAATTCTTCAACTATTTCTTTAAACTTCATTCCATTTGAAGCCTTTACTAAAACTGTATCTCCTTCAGTTAATAGTTCATTAGGTTCAAACTCTTCTTTAGTCTCAAAATATTTAACATCAGCATTTTTAACAGCATCAGCAATATTTTTAGATAGTTTACCAATACAAACAACTAAGTCGATATCTTTCGTATTTATAAACTCGCCCACTTCTCTGTGAAGTGCTTCCTCATCTTCGCCAAGTTCAAACATATCGCCAAGTATCGCAACTTTGCGTCCATCTGAATTATTTAAAACATCGATAGATGCCTTCATACTCATTGGATTTGCATTATAGCAATCATCTATAATAGTTATTCCGTTATTCTCATAAATATTATTTCTTCCGCCGATTGCTTTAAGGTTTCTAATGCCTTTATCAATCTCATCTAAAGTCATACCAAAATGAACACCAATACATGTAGCAGCCAAAGCATTGTAAATCATATGGTGTCCCGGAATTGGAATGTATGTGTCAAAATCGAAATCCTCATATTTAATTTTGCAACTTGTACCTTTCATTCCATCTGGCTCAATATTTGTTGCTGTGATATCTCTATCAGTTTCCAATCCATAGAAAACTGGCTTTCTTCCATTCACTTCTTCTATAGTTGCCAACTTATCATCATCGCCATTTAATACTGTAAAACAATTTGGCTTAGCGTTTTCAAACATCTCTGTTTTCGCCTTCAAAACACCATCTCTGTCATTTAAGTTTTCCAAATGACATGTTCCAATATTAGTAATCACACAAACATCAGGTTTTGATACTTTAGATAGTCTTCTCATTTCGTCGAAGAAGCTAATTCCCATTTCTATAACAGCCACCTCGTGCTCATCACGAATCTTTAGAAGAGTAAGTGGCATTCCAATTTCATTATTAAAGTTTCCTTCAGTTTTAAGAACATTAAACTTCTCTGCCAAAACTGATGCAATAATTTCTTTTGTACTAGTCTTACCAACACTACCAGTGATTCCAATAATCTGGCAATCAAGTTGCTCTCTGTAAAACTCAGCAATATCTTTTAGAGCCTGGCCAGAATTCTCAACCAAAATATATGGTTCTTCTATATCTAACTCTTTTTCAGACAAAGTACAAAGTGCACCCTTCTCAAAAACATCCGCAATAAAATCATGACCATCTACTCTCGCTCCCACAAATGGGATATATAGATAGCCTTCCTTGATTTCTCTACTGTCTTTGTCTACGCCATAAACTTCGTGGTCTAATAATTCTTCGTCACCAAAGTATTGTCCACCAGTTGCTCTAGCAATATTTCTTAGTGTTAAATTTCTCATTATTTATCCTCATATTTCTTAAACGAAAGATCAATTAATCTCTCACATAAATCTTCAAAACTTATTCCTAAACTCTCTGCTTCTCTAGGCACCAAACTTGTCTCAGTCATTCCTGGCAAAGTGTTTACTTCTAGACAATACATATCGCCATTTTCAGTCATGATAATATCCGCTCTGGCATACACTTCGCAGCCCAAACAGTCACATGCATCTTTTGCGATTGACTGCATTTTAATTGTTTGCTCTGTAGTTAACTCTGCTGGACATACTTCCTCAGTAGCTCCTGGCTCATATTTGTTTGTATAGTCATACCAGCCATCCTTCGGAATAATCTCGACTACAGGAAATACTTCGTCGCCCACCACGCCTACAGAAAACTCGCGTCCATCTATAAACTCTTCAACTAAAACCGAATCATCTATTTTATAACACTCAAAAATTGCGTCTTTGTATTCTTCTTCATTGTTTACGATATAAACACCAACACTTGAACCACCATTTGTTGCTTTAACAACAAGCGGAAAATCCATTCCAATCTTTTCAAGATCATAATCATCGCTCTCTTTAAGCCAAACGCTTTCAGGTGTTGGAACACCTTTACCTTTAAAGATTTGTTTAGTCAAGCCTTTATCCATTCCAAGCATACTTGCAACAGGGCCCGAACCGGTATATTTAATAGCATTTAAATCTAGAGCTGCTTGAACCATTCCGTCTTCGCCGTATCTGCCATGAAGTCCATTAAATACAATATCTGCCTGTTCCAAAATAAACAAAACATTTGGTCTAAAATATGGACGACCTTTTATCTCGTATGATTCTATATCACCTGTTAGTGAATCAAGTTTATATCTCTCAACGTCAATATCGTATTCATCAACGCTCTTTTCGAAAATATTTGCGTCATTACTGTTATAATATGGGTCAACCAAAACAGCATTGTGTCCTTTGCTCCTTAGAGCCTTACACACATTGTATCCTGACTTTATTGATATTTCTCTTTCGGTACTAAGTCCGCCACAAAGTACTGCTATGTTCATAATGTCTCCTTTTCATCTATATACTCAAGTCTCGAACTATGTCGTCTTCTAAAATTTTCTTTTCTTTTTCTGTAATTGGAAGCTCGCCTTCCATAAGCATTTTATAACTATCTGCCGCTTGTTTCAAGACATCAGCGTCATTTAATATATCGCCCATTCTGAACTCATAATCGCCACTCTGTCTTACGCCGAAGAAATCACCAGGCCCACGCAATCTTAAATCTTCATTTGCTATCTTAAACCCATCGTTTGTGTTACACAAAACCTGTAATCTCTCTTTTTTGTTTTTGTCTTTGCTGCCATCGACGAAGATACAATAAGATTGTTCGCTACCTCTTCCGACACGACCTCTCAACTGATGAAGCTGTGCTAATCCAAATCGCTCAGCATTTTCAACCATCATAACTGTTGCATTCGGAACATTCACTCCAACTTCGACTACAGTAGTTGAAACCAAGACTTGGATTTCATTATTAGCAAACGCGTCCATTATCTTATTCTTCTCATCGTTTTTCATTCGACCATGTAAGTATGCAACCTTAATACTCGGCGGAAAAATCTTTTCAAGCTTTTCTGCATATTCAATAACGTTTTCGCCTTCAACAGCCTCAGAATATTCAACTGTAGGGCAAATGATATACGCTTGTCTTCCGGCTTGTACTTGTTTTTCTATAAAGTCATATGCATTAGGTCTATACGACGTGTCAACCAAAGCATTACCAATTGCAAGTCTACCAGCTGGCATTTCATCTATTATTGATATATCAAGATCGCCATACATAATGATTGCAAGCGTTCTAGGAATTGGTGTCGCACTCATAACAAGAACGTGTGGATTTTCGCCTTTATTTGAAATTGCTTCTCGTTGTCTTACGCCAAATCTATGTTGTTCGTCGGTGACAACCAATGCCAACTCTTTGTAGTTAACTGCTTCCTGAATTAAAGCATGTGTTCCAACAATAATATTTGCCTTGCCTGATTCAATTACTTCGTAGACTTCCTTTTTCTCTTTTGCGGTCATTGAGCCTGTAAGCATTACAACATTCATATCAATGTTATTATCATCAAATAACTCAAGCATTCCCTCATAGTGTTGTTTTGCAAGCACTTCTGTTGGAGCCATTATTGCACCTTGATATCCATTTGCTGCAACACTTAAAAGTCCTAGAATCGCAACAATAGTTTTACCTGAGCCAACATCACCTTGAACAAGTCTATTCATAACTCCATCAGATGACATATCTCTCTTTATCTCGTTCCAAACATTTACCTGCGCTTTAGTTAAATCAAAAGGCAAATTATTTAATAAGTTTTCTGCTTCTGAATAATCTTCGATTCTATGAGTGTTTTTACGTTTTTCGTTTTCTGATTTTAAGCTTTGCAAGTTATTAATAAATCTAAAAAACTCTTCAAAAGCAAATCGTTTTCTAGCTACTTGGAATTCCTCAACATTCTTCGGAAAATGGATTTGCTTAACTGCATCTTTAACATCTATCAATTCATATTTATCTCTTACCGACTGAGGTAAGAATTCTGGTTTAGAAATCTGTTCTAAAGTATCTCTAACAGCCTTTGTAACTATGTTATTAGTTAAACCACGAACCAATGGATAAACTGGTTGCATAGAACCCATTTTGTTATTGTACTCATCTTGCTTAAACATTTTTGGTTGGTCAATAACTAACGCTTGTCTAAGTTCTTTAACAAAACCTCTAAACACAAAAGTAGCCCCTATTTGCAATTGATTTTTCAAATATGGGGCATTAAACCATACACATTTAATTGAGTCACCATTGGCATCTCTAATAAACGCTTCAGTCAATGTTAAGTTTTTTACTCTTCTGACAACAGTATCTCTAGCAACCGTACCAAAGACAGCTTGTGTTCTATCTGTCTCTAAATCACGAACTAAAACTGGAGCCTCATATGTATCATAATAACGAGGATAATAATCTATCAAATCCTCTGCTTGATACACTCCAGCTCTATTAAAAGCCTTTTCAGTTTTCTCACCAATACCTTTAATCGTCTTAAGTTCCATCGGTAAATATTCTACCATAAAGTCATACAAAACAAAAACAACAGGGTACTCACTTAAAATCGTTCGATACCCTGTTGTTTTTGTTTTTAGCCAAGTAAATGACTATTTAACTTTTTTCTTCTTTGAGAACTTGCCATAGTAATACTTTCCGTTTACTTTCTTGTAAGCTCTTACACGTACATAATACTTTTTACGTTTTTTGTCTTTACGCTTGATTGTGTATGATGTCTTTTTAATCTTCTTAACTTTCTTGCCTTTAAAGCTTGATTTTTTAGCCCACTGTACTTCATATCCACCAGCGCCTAATACTTTACCGTATTTAATCTTAATCTTTTTCTTTGATGCTTTTACTTTTTTGAATTTAACTTTTCCTGGAATAATCTTAAAATACAAAGTATCTGAATCTTTAAAGTTTCCAAGTCCTTTAATTACAACTCTAGCTGTACCAATATTTGTATTATTGTAATAATCAATAACGTAATCTACACCATATCTCAAAGCAACACCACTACATTTAAGTGCTCCTATAGGTTTAATTTCTTTACCTGTATATGTTCTATCCTCTATCTCAGGATCATATGTACATGTCATAATATTTTTTCTTGCAGTTTCGCCCTCTTTATCAGACTTTGAAACACCATTACAGTATGAGAATACTTTTGACATATCTCCATTACCAAGAATTGCGTAACCAGCATTATTAATTACACGGTCAATTCCGCCGTTACCTACAAGACTGTATGTACATACATTTGTAAATTTAACATCTGGTGTGTCTGGACATGTCAAAGCAGATTTCAAGTAGCATTGAGCTGCTTGATAACATGAATAAATACCTATACCATATCCTTCATGACTATTAACATCTTTTGATACAACATAATCAGTGTAGCCATACGAACCAGGTTCATTCCATGCACTTTGACTTGGAATATCATATGGTAACTCACTCTGATACATATATGTTCTACCACCATTTCCATTCCAAATAGTCTGTTGTTTTTGGAAATGCTCAACCATCAAGCCATATGCTGTAATATTATCACCGTTGAACGTAACACCATTGTCGGCAGTATTTTTATACCAGCCTACTCCTGAACCATGATCAGCTCTCCAAACCCAGAAGTTATCACAAATGACATCATTTGTGTTTACTTCGACGCAGTTTTCAACTTGACAATTAGCACTATCTGCTCCACCTACTCTGAAGAAACAGTCACTAATAATTGTTGGATTAGCTGAATTATCTTTGTCATCCTTTGTCTCTCCGACTCTTAACAAGTCTTCCGATTTTTGACGACCTGCATCAAACAAAATACCTGCAAGACGTACTCCAGTAACATTAGCAACTTTCATACATTCATTGCCACTTGTAGGTTTAATTGTTGCATAACCCATTCCAAGAACAACGAAATCATTGTCGTTTATATTTATCGATTTATCTAATTCATAAATTCCAGGTGAAAGAATCAATGCTTTCTTTCCAACTATTGCCGCATTAATCTCATCGGCAGTTTGACCTGGTTTAGCAACATAATAATCGCTTGGATTTATTAGAGAATAATCTGACCCTTCCTTAAAGTCATCCCATGAAACACCACTTCTATCTTCTTTTACCTTAGGCACTACAATTTTATACTCTTTATCTATATATGATAAATAAGGTTTTTCAGCAATCTTAGGTGTCTTTTCAACTACGGTACTTGTTCCTCTTTCTTTTCCAGTCTTATCCCAATTGCTTTCCTTTATTGAAGTTTGAGAACCAACCAATACATCATTCCAAACTGCAGCTTGATAATTCCATTTTTCAAATCTAGAATCGTTATTAGCATTTGTAACTACATTTCTTGAAAGCCACTGTTGCTGTGAACCACATGATACAAAAGTACCAATTTTAGAATCAGCTAGGAAACCACCACTTGCATAGCCACCTTCCTGATGCAAATTCATACCACCTGTGAAGTGAACTCTTCTCATTGCAGTAGCTTGTGAAACAGCCCAAGTACTCACTTCTGCATTTGATGAAACATTCTCAACTGAACGCCAGAAATTACATAGCGCATTGTAGTTAACGTTTCCATCATATTTTTTTCCTTTCATCCATTCAGCTAAACACTGAATTCTTTTAACATTTACATCATCAGGGACTAATCCAAGACCAGCTACCTGAGTATAGAAACCAACTTTTGTAACCACATCATATTGTTTACCACTTGGCATAAACATAAACGCATATCTATCTTTTCCAAACTGACCTGCCTCAGTAGTTTTAAATGCTGTATCGATAACGTTTTGAATACTATTCATATCATCAGTTTCTTCGAAGATGTATGTGTTTTCGCCAAAAGTTTTAATCTCAAACGAAATAGGATCTGATAGCGCTGTTTCTTTTCCACCAACTACCGCGCTTACTTTATAGTAGTCTCCGTCGAATGTATGATCCGTATACGATGTTTCTGGTTGAGTAGCAATTTTAGTATACTCACCAAATCTACTTGGTGATTTATATACATAATAGTCTTCGGCATCTTTATACGCATCCCACGCCAAAGTTGCATCTGTTCCCGATATAGTAATATCTACGGAAACATTTGTTGCCGCCTGTGTTTCCACTTGAATTGCAGGCATCAAACTAAATAGCATCGCCAAAACAACAATGCTTGATAATACCTGATTTCTCATCTTTTTAAACATAAAAAATCTCCTTTATATTTATCTTCAATAAATCCATAATAACCTATGTTGAATTATAACAAATAGGTTTTTCTTAAACAATATTATAAAGGTGCAATGTGTTGAAATATGGTGTTATTTTTAAAAATGGCAGTTATTCTGATTTTGCTTCGCAAAATCTATCATATCGCGCAATCGCGATATGCATAAAAACAAAAAAGCAGATGAAAGTATACTTTCATCTGCTTTATGGTTTTTATTAATAACTGCCCTTTTGAACGCGTTACATCATAGGATTCTGCGGCATAGGCATCTGTGGTGTGTCTTCCTTGATTGTTGATACAACGCTTTCTGTTGTTAACAATGTGCTAGCAACTGATGTTGCATTTTGAAGCGCACTTCTTGTAACCTTCGCAGGATCAAGAATTCCCGCTTCAACCATTTCAACATACTCTCCCTTAAGGGCATCGAATCCCATTCCTGGATCAGAATCTATAATCTTTCCAACTACCTTTTTGCCATCATGACCAGCATTTTCAGCAATTGTACAAAGTGGTGAATGAAGAGCATCCAAAACGATAAGTGCTCCGGCTTTTTCGTCGCCCTCTAATTCTTCAACTAAATTTGCAACTTCTTTTGAAGCGTGAATGTATGCAGAACCACCGCCTGCGATAATTCCTTCTTCAACAGCAGCTCTTGTTGCGTTAAGAGCATCTTCCATGCGAAGTTTCTTTTCCTGCATTTCAGGTTCTGTGGCAGCACCAACACGTATAACTGCAACACCACCTGCAAGTTTCGCAAGACGCTCTTGAAGTTTTTCTTTATCGAACTCAGATGTAGTCTCTTCAATTTGAGCCTTAATCTGATTTACTCTCTGTTCAATTTGAGATGAATCGCCTAAACCTTCAACAATAGTTGTGTTTTCCTTTGTAACCTTAACTGACTTTGCACGACCAAGTTGTTCAATCTTAGTGTCCGCCAAAGACAATCCAAGATCTTCAGAAATAACTTGACCACCTGTTAGGATTGCAATATCAGCTAACATCTCTTTTCTTCTGTCGCCATAACCTGGTGCTTTAACAGCAACCACATTAAATGTTCCACGAAGTTTATTTACAATCAATGTAGTTAATGCTTCGCCTTCAATATCTTCAGCTATAATTAATAACTTAGAACCAACCTTAACAATCTGCTCAAGCAAAGGCAAAATCTCTTGAATATTTGAAATCTTTTTATCTGCAATCAATATATATGGATCATCAAGATTTGCTTCCATCTTTTCCATATCTGTAGACATATATGCTGAAATGTATCCACGGTCAAACTGCATACCTTCAACTAAGTCAAGTTCAGTTTTCATAGTCTTTGACTCTTCTATAGTAATAACACCGTCGTTCGATACTTTTTCCATAGCATCTGCAACCATGTCGCCTACTTCTTCGTCGCCAGCAGAAATTGCAGCAACTCTAGCAATCTGATCTTTGCCAGTAACTTCGCTGCTCATCTCTGTGATAGCCTCGACAGCTTTATCCGTTGCTTTTTGCATACCCTTTCTCAAAATGATTGGATTTGCATCTTCTTCAAGTTTTTTCATACCAGCATTAATCATTGATTGCGCAAGCAATGTGGCTGTAGTTGTACCGTCACCTGCCACATCATTAGTCTTTGTAGCAACTTCTTTTACAAGCTGTGCGCCCATATTTTCAAAACCATCTTCTAGTTCCACCTCTTTAGCAATTGTCACACCATCGTTTGTAATAAGCGGTGCACCAAAAGATTTGTCTAATACTACATTTCTTCCTTTAGGCCCCAATGTCACTTTAACTGTATCGGCTAGCTGGTTAACACCAGACTCTAAAGCCTCTCTGGCATCAGCGCCGTATTTTATATCTTTAGCCATTTTTTCCTCCTTAGTCTTCTATAACAGCAAGAATATCGTCCTGTCTTACGATAATATATTCTTCGTCGTCTATTTTAACTTCTGTTCCTGCGTAACGTGAATAAACTACCTTTTCGCCAACTTCCACATCCATGTCCACTTCTTCGCCTTCTCTAAATCCTCCCGGACCTACAGCAACCACTTCTGCTTGTTGTGGCTTCTCCTTCGAATCAGTAGTCAAAATTATTCCTGACTTTGTAGTTTCTTCCGCCTCTAAAGGCTTTAATACTACTCTGTCTGATAAAGGTTTTAAATTCATAATATTACCTCCATTCATTTATCTAAAATACTTTTGAGTATGTCAAAACTAAACAATATAATACCACTTTTTCTGACACAAAAAAACCTTATTTACCAAGATTATTATCTCTTCCATAATGGAACAAATACTGCTGTGCATAACCTCCATATTTACCATACGTTTTCTTTGCAAACTCAGCTATTTCATCTTTACTTACATCTTTTCCGTCAAAGTACATAGTTTCCATTATTCTCTTTATCCAAACATCAATTGGAAACGCATCAGTATAACCAAGCGAAAACAACATTACACAATTTGCTACTTTGTCGCCAACTCCTTTTATACTTGTCAATATACTTCTTGCATACTTCTCATCAATTCTGTTTCCGTATTCGAAGAAGGTATTATACTTCAGCCTCCTCTTCGAAAGCATTTCAGATGCATCCATAAGGTAAGGCGCTCTAAACCCTACTTTCAAATCTCTCCATTGCTTCTCCGTCAAAGAACCTAATTTATTTATGGTAGGAAATGCATAGTACTTTTTGCCCTCTATAGTTCCAAGGTATTTGCCATACTTCTCAGACAAGTCATTAACTATCTTTTGAATATGTGGGATTTGTTTATTTTGAGAAATAATAAATGTAATTAAAGCCTCATGAAAATCTTGATTAATAATCCTAATTCCCCATTTATCTTTAATAATAGGACGTAACTCATCATCCTTCCGCCTCAAAAAACTTTTAATCTTTTTGTAGTCGGTGTCCAAATCAAAATAATGAACCCAAAACTCTACAACATCTTCTTTTGAAGTGTTGTAAAAAATCAAAGTGTCCTTTTCTTGTTTTATTCGGAGAAGTCGATTATTTGCAACAACAACATATTCTTCGTCGTCTAATTGCTCAAATCTGAAACACTGCCCACATTCAAGCGTCTGCGACAAAAGAAAATCTTCTACTTCTTCAATTATTACATCATTTTTTCTCTTCCTAATTTTCATAACGTAAACATTATCAAATATTATTTGCTCATTCAAGCGATTTCCTTTTCTTTTTACAATTTTCACAAATCTTTTACAATTATTCTCTTTTATTTATTTTCGATAAGTATTATAATGAACATAAGCAAAATTTGAGGAGGATTTATTATGGGATTTTTCAGTAAACTATTTGGTACTGCCGCTATTACAGGAGCAGCTATCGGTGGTGCTCTTTATGTTAAAAACCGTAGAGATACTAGGAAAGAAGATGAAGTGTTTGAAGATTTAAGTGATGAAAATTATTTTGATTACAAAGTTTCTGATGACAAAATCGATCTTACTTTCAACACAAAGAAAGCTAAACAGACAGCAGATCAAATAGCTGATACTATTATTGATAAATACGACGAAACAGTTGACCAAGTTACTGATAAAATTGGCGAAGAAAACGCTGAAAAGATTAAAGAAAACTACGAAACAGCTAAAGGTAAAGTTAAAGAAACAGCTTTAAGAGCTTCTAGTGTTGCATCTGACGCTGTGGACAAAGCTGTTGAGAAAATTGGCGAAGATAGAATCGAAGGCGCAAAGGCTAAAGTTAAAGATACTGTAGCTGATGCCAAAGATGCCATCAAAGAAAAAGTGAATCCTTCTACTGAAGACTTTGAAGATTTTGATGAGCCAGATGTAGATACAGACACAACTACAGATACGGATGCAGATACAACTACAGATGAAGCTGCTGACAAGGATCCAGAACCAGCTAAAACTGAGGATGTTGAGATTCCAAATGTAGAGGATGATGGCAAAGTCGATTTTATGGAAGATGAGTTGAATGATTTGTAAAATCTTTTGACTCAACAC
>CAMZGB010000017.1 GCA_947306285.1 uncultured Lachnospira sp. | reverse complement strand
AAGGCACGTCTAAAAGTCTAGCCAATGTCTTAACTAGATAAGTCTTTCCACAACCAGTTGGCCCAATCATAAGCATGTTTGACTTATCAATCTCGATTTCGTCCATAGTGTTGGTAGCCACTCTCTTGTAGTGGTTGTAAACTGCCACAGACATAATCTTTTTCGCATGGTCCTGACCAATCACATAGTCATCAAGCATATGCTTAATCTTATGTGGCGCAGGAATCTTATTGATATCAATCAAAGGCTCTTCGCGCTTTTCTTTTTTCTTTAGTTTTTGTTTGTTAGGCACTTCATTTCGAAGATCTTCTGGTGTCATCATATGCACACCTGGAGTGTTTAGTAGCTTTTCCAATTCTTCTTTAGAAATGCTCACACCCATGCCCATATTTTGCATACTCTGGAAACTCTTCTGCAAGCAATCTTCACACACAGTTACATTTCCAGGCAAGTCAAATAGTTTGCCACACTTACTCTCAGGTCTACGGCAAACATAACAAACTTTTTCATACTGAGAATCATCGTTAGAATTGTCTGTTTCAACAGTAGTTTCATCAGATTTCTTGTCAGAATCTTCAGTATTTACATCGTCAGTTTCAACTATATTTTCATTTTCAAATTCTTTGTTTTTATCCTTTTTTTCACTCATTTTTCTTCTCCAAAAGTATAAAATACTCCACCGAATATCTTACCATATATCGATGTAAAGGGCAAAATAAACAAAAATAATGAACACTCACTTGAATCGTTCGATGTTCATTATTTTTTGCTATCTTTAAGTTCTAAATATATCTATTACTCTACAAAATCATGAGGGGACAAGCGATTGTTAGTGCGTCCCCTTATGATTTTGAATCTTACCAAGGGAAACTAAACATATCGTCGTTGTCGTCGTCTTCGTAGTAGTCATCATTTCCATTGTTGTAGTTATTTCCGTTATCGTAATTGTTATTGTTATCACTACTTGAGCCTTCTGGTTTCTTTCCAAGAGTCACTTTTACAGTTTTACTCTTATACTTTGCACCAGATCTGGATGATACTTTTACTTTAACTGTCTCGCCTGCTTTATAATATTCAAGCGCGCCTGTTAAATCATCCATACTCTCGATAGTTCTTCCGTCTAATTCTGTGATTACATCAGTCTGCTGAATGCCAGCCTTATCTGCTGCTCCATCCTTAATAACTTCTCTTACAAATACACCCTTTGGTGTGGAATATGTTTGAGATGTCTGGTCGTCCACTGTAGTTCCAACTATTCCTAGGTATCCCTGTTCATCTTCAGATTGTTTTGAACGTGATTTTTGTTTTTCAAGTTTTGATATCTCATCTTTTACTGATGAAATAGGAATTGCAAATCCCATTCCCTCTACAGTACCTGATGAACCGGATGATGAATACTTGGCTACATTGATTCCAATAACTTCACCGTTTTGATTTAGAAGAGCTCCACCACTGTTTCCTCCGTTGATAGGAGCATCCGTTTGGATAAGTGTCATCTTCTTGTTTTCTATTTCTGCAGTTCTATTTACCGCACTAATAACACCAGCTGTAACTGATTGTCCAAAACCTAGAGCATTACCAATTGCAATTGCACCATTTCCAACTTTTACTTTATTTGAATCACCAAGAGTTGCTTTCTTGATTCCACTCTTAATGCTTGCAGGAATATCCTTCATATTTACAGATACTACTGCCACGTCTTTTTTCTCGTTTGTTCCCTTAATAGTTCCAGAAACTGTTTCTTTATTCTTCTGTCCATAGAACTGAACAGCAAGTTTATCTGCACCTTCTACAACGTGATTGTTTGTAACAATTAATAATTCATCATTATTTTGATCAACTATAAATCCAGATCCAGCTGCCACTTGTTTTTGTTTCTGATTATTGTTTCCTCTATTTCCACCGCTTCCATTTCCAAAGTAGAAATCATATAAATCACTGTAGTTTTGCTCCACATATGTAGTGCTTGTTATAGCAACTACAGATGGCATTGCATCTTCTACCACACCAGAAACATCTGTTACAGTATACTTGTTCGCCGAATCACTTCCAGTTTTAGTAGACCCAATGCTTTCTTCTGCCTGTGTTTCTTTTTGCTGTGAAATGATGTCATCTGTTCTGCCAACATTTGACATTAAGAAGTAGCCTCCTACTCCACAAACGACAAATCCAAAAACTACAATAGCAATAATCAATGCTATGATTGGACCATTTCCTTTTTTCTTTGGTGGTCTATTGCTTCCACCGTTTGATGAACCGTTTCCGCCATTCATATCTTCATATTCGGCATCCACGAATTCATTGTTATCATTCTCCCTATTATCAAATTCCTCGTAATACATAACTTACCTCCTTGTGCCATATATATTGAATCTGTTATATTCTGATAAAGATTATAGAGATAATCTGTGTCCAAAGTGTGTACAGATATTATGATTTTGATGAAATATTGAAAGAGTCCATATAAATGAAAAGACAGAGGGATTGATTACTTTTGAATAGAAGATAATATTTGATTAATCAGTATGAAATAATATTTAGGGACAAAAAGTTTTCACCAAAAAACTTTTTGGAGCGAACAAAAAGGAGTTTTCATAAAGAAAACTCCTTTTTTTGAGCTCGTGCCCTAAATATTATTGAATAATGATTACCATCAAATATTTTCTATGAGAGTAATCAATTCCTCTGTCTTATTATTTATAATATGGACTCTTCCAATGATCATCATAATCATAATCATCAGAATCACCTTTTTGACTCTTGTCAACTCCCTCAATCTTCGTTGGGTCAAATCCCTCAGATGTCTCATTAACTCCAGTTTTGCTTGTTATTGTATAGCTAGCATCGTTTACTGTAGATGTTGGCTGATAGTTTTTCTCACCATACAAATACTTGTGAAGTTTCTTAACATTTGTAGCCAATGTCTGAGGTACTACATAACTTGCACCGTTAAATGTACCAGTTTGTAGTTTTGAAGGGAATCCTTCGCTACCATTCAATTCAAAATCAAATAGCACTGGAATCATATTGACAATTGAATCAAAATCAAAACTTGTAGAGATGATTCTGTTCTTCTCTGCATCAGCATTTAGAACCTCATCTACCATACCCTCTAGTTCACTCACTCCAGCTTTTTTAGCTTTTTCAACAAGCTTCATAATAACACTACGCTGTCTAGCTGCACGTCCATAGTCATTACTAATTTTCTCGTGAGTATCTGGATCAATAAATGTGGCCTTACGTATACGACAGTAAGTTGCCGCCTGAATACCGTTTAGCTTAATATTCTTTCCAGTCTTTTTAACCTTCTTCGCACGCTTTCCTGTGGAACTGATTGTACTCTTCATATGATAGTTAATCTGCTGCTTCTCGCCCTTAGTCAAATTAACCTTAATTCCACCTAGCGTATCTATAATTCTAGCGACTCCGCCAAAGTTAACTGTGACGTAGTCAGTCAAATCTAAATCCAAGTTCTTATTCAAAGTATTAATGGCAGCCTCTGCTCCACCATTCGAGAAAGCTGAATTTACTTTGAAGTACTCTTTTTGATTTCCATCTTTGTCGTAAATAGCAAGCATTGTGTCACGATATACTGAAACCATCTTAACTTTTCCAGTTGTATTATGAATACTTACTATCAAAATGGAATCACTGTTAGAAGTATCCACTTCTTTGTTTCTTGAGTCTACGCCAAACAATACGAAGTTCAAATACTCGCCTGAATACTTATACTTCAAATTGTTCTTGATAAGTTTGCTCTTATCGAATTCGTCGTCGAAGACTCCCTTTTCAAAAGCTTCACTTCCGAACCATTTCATTATCTGCTTTCCAATGTAAGTTTGAGAAATTCCCTTAATAAAAGCACTCTTTACAGGTGGTACGAACCAAATCACAGCCACCGCGATAATGAATGCTGCAAATAAAGCTTCAAATGTAATAAGAATTCTTTTTCTTCTTCTAACTTTTTTCAGTTTTTCCCATTTAGTTTGATCTTTAGCCATAATTATTCCTTATTGTAACCGCTTGGGTTGTTCTTCTGCCAATTCCACGAGTCCGCGCACATCTCCCTAATTCCAAACTCAGCCTCCCAGCCAAGTTCCTCTTTAGCAAGACTTGGATCTGCGTAACACTCTGCAATATCTCCAGGGCGTCTAGGCGCAATCACATATGGGATTTCTACGCCACTAGCCTCTTGGAAGTTCTCAACCACTTCCAAAACACTGTATCCTTTACCCGTCCCTAGATTATATATTTTTACGCCAGGGTTTTCAACTATTTTTTTAAGAGCCTTCACATGACCCTTAGCCAAATCCACCACATGGATGTAATCTCTTACACCTGTTCCATCTGGTGTTGGATAGTCATTTCCCCAAACGTTAAGTCTCTCTAACTGTTTTGTCGCAACCTTTGTGATGTATGGCATTAAGTTATTTGGAATACCATTTGGATCCTCGCCTATCATTCCACTCTTGTGAGCACCGATAGGATTAAAGTATCTAAGTAAAATAACATTCCACTCTGGATCTGCAACATTAAAGTCCATCAAAATCTGTTCTAACATAGATTTAGTCCATCCGTATGGATTTGTACAAACACCCTTTGGACACTCCTCTGTGATAGGAACTGTCTCTGGGTCTCCGTATACTGTAGCCGATGAACTAAAAATAATATTTTTAACTCCGTGATTTCTCATCACTTCACACATATTTAAAGTGCCAGCAATATTATTCTTATAATACTCAAGTGGTTTTTCCACACTCTCACCAACTGCCTTAAGTCCCGCAAAATGAATTACCGCATCGATATCGTTTTCGCTAAAGATTTTATCCATAGCATCCATATCTGCAATATCATTTTCGTAAAACTTGACAGTTGCTCCAGTGATTTGCTCCACTCTATTTAAAGACTCTTTTGACGAGTTAGATAGATTGTCTACCACAACCACTTCGTAGCCTGCATCAATAAGTTCAACAACTGTGTGGCTTCCAATATATCCTGCTCCACCTGTTACTAATATCTTGCCCATAAATAACCTCTATTTCTTTACAATGATTATTTTTACTCTTACTGTGTTACTTCCATCGATTACAAGTCCGTCTGGTACGTATTTATCAAGATTTATTTCAAGTTCAGTATTAGAACTCTTTCCAGATAAATCAATACTCTCTGTGATGTTTATCTGTTCTACATCCTTTAGTTTCTTAGAGTCACCCACCAATTTAACTGTGCTAGGAGTTAACTCAACAGATTTGACTTTGTATCCTTTTTGAGGTTTGCCAGGAGTTGCCAAACTAATAGGCACTTCCTTTTCCTCGCTCAAATGAACATAAACTTTCACTTTGTCTTTATACAATTTGGCATGTTTAGGTTTAATTTCCTTGCCATCTTTATCCAAGAATACTAGTTTACATTTTTTAGAGAAATCAGCATCTGCTCCATCCACATCACACTTTGCCACTACTTTGTCAATCTTCTTATTTGAAGTTTCAGATGCTTTAACCAAAACGTTATTAAAACTCATAGAACCAACTTTAGCAACATATCCTTCTGCAGGTTCTCCTTCAAACTGTACTTCAATTGGGTATTTTTCTTTAATAACACTGTTTACATCAATAGTAACTGTGTTAACATCCTGCGAAATAATATCTACTCTTCGACCTAGAGATTTATCTTTCAATTTCACTGTAACAGGAGCAGCCTTCACCATAGATAGTTCCTTAAGTGATGCTGTCGCTTTGAAATCATCCGCAGCCAATCCACTGACAACAGATCTATTTCCCGATACAGTGACATCAACTTTCTGTTTGCTAGTTACATCATAAACCAATCCTTTTTTCGTGATTGAATCCTGATTTGTAATAGTAATAGGAATATTATGAACAGTGACCGTCTTCGAAGGGTCACTAGTGTTAACTATAGCCAACCAAATGATTGTACCAATGATTAGTGCAACAATCTTTAGCCCAATGTTTTTTGTAAAAGCATCTTTAATCTTGCTGCCCTTTGACATTGCGGTCACTTCCTTTCTTAAATATTTTGCCACCCTTAATCTTCTCTTTGTCCTGAGACTTTAGAAGTTCTGAAGTAATTGTAGGCTGATCAGCAAATCTAATGAGTTCGCCATCTCTAGCCAACGAAACAGTTCCAGTTTCTTCAGACACGACAATAACAAGACAATCTGCAATCTCAGATAGTCCAACTGCCGCTCTATGGCGAGTGCCTAGTTCCTTACTTAGGTTAAAGTTTTCTGACATAGGCAAGTAGCAAGTGGCCGCTACTATTTCGTCGCCCTCTATAATAACAGCACCATCATGAAGTGGTGTGTTCTTTTCAAATATATTAATTAGCAACTGACTAGTAACCTTAGCGTTTAGTCTAATACCAGTCTCAACAAATTCGACCAAGTCGAAGTCCTGTTGGATTACAATTAAAGCACCTGTCTTTGTCTCGGCAAGCTGTTTAACTGCACTCAAAATATTGTCGAGAGTTTTATCCGAGAATCTCTCCTCGTATGTTGGGCCACCAAGTCTAAATACTTGGAATAATTTGTTCTTTCTTCCAAGTGCCTCTAGCGCACGTCTTAACTCTGGTTGGAAAATAATAACCATAGCAATGATGCCAACACCCAAAGCTTTATTGATAATCCATAGAAGAGTTGTCAAATGGAAAACTGAAGCTATAAACATAAATATGAACAGCAAAATTAGGCCCTTCATAAGAACCCATGCTCTGCTCTTTCTAAACCAAACAATTATGTAGTAAACAGCAATTGAAATAATAACTATTTCGACGATATCACTGATATAAATATTTGGGATAGAAAAATATTTATCAAAGAAATTGTAAATATTATGAAATATAGCGCTCAATTAACTCTCCCTTCTTACTGGTGCACTTTTCTTTCTTCGTTGAGCGTTAATTCTCTTAACGTTCATCTCTGGAGCTGTCACATTAATTTTTGGAACAGCCTTTACATAGTAATAGTATTCGTCATCCTCGAATTGAGTATTCTCCGTACGTGAATAATCCACCGAGAACACAAGCAACTGCAAAAGATATGCAATTACAAACGAGATAACAGAACCTATAATAACCCACAATATTGAGAACTTTGCGTTGAGCAAAATTCCACCAACCAAAAATGCTCCCAATTGGAAGATGCTTCCAACCACAACAGCTATCTGCCATGAATGGTCAACCGATCTTCTCTTTAGTCCATAGACTAGAGCAATAGTAATCGCAAACACTATAATTGTTAAATATAAGTTTGGATTGCTTGTTGCAATGTTTACAATAGAAGAAACTGCCGATATTGCTTCTTTACTTCCCTTTGCATTTTTGGAAATAGTCTGAATAGCATCTGAATTTTTGTTAACTACTTCTAATAGGTAGTAAATAATGGTACCAAATGTTACTGAAACGATTGCTATTGGTGTGGAAACAATTCCGGCCACAATTGGTATTACATATGGAATCTTCAAATAAAACGCTAGTGGAACTAACACTAAAAAGATTCCTTGTTTTGGCGTAAATCTTAAGAATAGAACTAAAAGAATAATGAATAATAGTGTTACTACTCCAGCCAATTCAAGTGATACATAATAAACATCAAATATCATTACCAAAATAGCAATTACAACATCAACTCTTTTTGGTAAGAATGCCATAACAACAGCCATTCCAACCATTACTGGCCACATATTAATAACTGGCGCATAACCGATATTGAGTTTGAAAAGAACAAGTGCTAAAAAGCAAAAGATAAATTTTAATACTGGCTGTAAAATAAATTCATGCTCAGCATAAATGTTTTTCACCTTTTCTTTTATAGTCATTAAACTAAT
Organism: uncultured Lachnospira sp.; assembly: GCA_947306285.1. GTDB lineage: Bacteria > Bacillota > Clostridia > Lachnospirales > Lachnospiraceae > Eubacterium_G. The sequence goes on along the minus strand of CAMZGB010000017.1, from coordinate 8,695 downwards.
CATTTTCCATTTCCTCCTCTAACTCATCGATAATCGCGTCATACTCTTGTTCTTGAATTCTGTGCAGTGTCTTTAAATCACCATTGTATTCTTTTAAGTGTCCACGAATCTCTTTAAATTTATGAGAGTAAAATGCGTAACTGAATATCAGATAAAGGACCACGACTATGACATAAATCAAAATCATCGCTACCATCATTATGATAAAGCTAGTGGTTGTTGTCATTAAGCCAAACATAACTTCCGGCAAATACGAGAACAACAACACCATTATCAATATATATCCTATTGTTACACACGCAAAAGACCCAAGCATTTTAGAGGATAAATAATCACTCTTAAAAAGCTTGCTAGTCGATATTTCGTCTTTTAAATGTTTTTCTTCGTAGAGCGATAACTTCGTCATCAAAGTTATCTTTTCATTATTTAACATATAGACTCCTTGCGGTCTATTAATCTTCTTCCTTTATTGTGGTCTCAAAGTTCACCTTATATTCGTCAATCTTACTAATTGAAACTTTTCCTTTTGAATTTATTCCAACTCCAACCACATATCCCAAGTAAACGTCATTAGGGTTCTTATCATTTACATATGTAAAGGCAACTGCTGCTCTTCCACCCTTTTTACCTTTACCTGATTTTATAATTGTTCCAATTTTTGCAATATATCTTCCGTTCTTTTGAGTCTCTTTTTTCAAAACAAGTTTATCTAGCGAACCAATAGTAGTCTTCCACGAATAACCTTGCTTATTATCATCTAATTTTATATCGAGAGACTTTTTGTCATCTCCAATATTAACAAAATCATACTCGTCGCCGCATGCAGCAAAGAGCATTGTTGTCATTATTAATATTAATCCAATTGAAACAATTCTTTTCATTCTAGTCCTCCGAGTTTTTATTGCTCATCATTTTAACCTTGCTACCCGCTGGAATAGGCTCGGTAATAAAAGCATTTGATCCAATAACAGATCCCTTGCCAATCACTGTCTCTCCACCAAGAATTGATGCACCAGAATAAATGGTAACATCATCTTCAATAGTAGGATGTCTCTTCTCACCTTTAAGACCAATCACGTCCCTAGTACTTAGCGCACCAATAGTAACGCCTTGGTAAACCTTAACTCTATCTCCAATAATTGTAGTTTCTCCCACGACGATGCCAGTACCATGGTCAATAAAGAAATATTTTCCGATAGTGGCACCTGGGTTTATATCAATTCCAGTTTTACTATGAGCATACTCAGTCATAATTCTTGGAATCAATGGAACTCTCAACTGCTGAAGTTCATGAGCAAGTCTATATACTGTAATAGCGTAAAGTCCAGGGTAAGATAGAATAATTTCATTCTTATTGTATGCGGCAGGGTCTCCCTCTTCGAAGGCCTCAACATCAGTATCCACATACTCTCTTACCTTTGGAATTCTATTGAAAAACTCTAGAGAAATTTTCTGTGCTTCCTCTGCTCTTGCATCCTCACTAGCATCTTTCATATCTTCTCTTTGAAGAAGAGCAACTGCAATCTGTTTGTTTAGATTAAACATTACATCCTCAATCAAAACAGTAAGTCTACTGTCCATATTATAAAATCTATAATGTTGCTCTCTAAAGAAGCCAGGGAAAACAATAGTTAGAAGCTTACCAATCATTTCCTGAACCATCTTTGTATCAGGCTGATCGAACAATTCGATGTGATCAATATCTCTATCTCCCTGATAGTCTTTCAAAATCTTATCTACTATTTTTTTGATATCTTTATTTGTATCTTTCATAATTACTCACCATTTTTAATTATAACATAAAATACACAAAAAGAGCCACCTGAATGGCTCTTTTTATAATATAGAGTATTTACTTTTAGTAATTCTCTTCTTTCACTTCAAAGAAGCTTTGTGGATGCGCACATACTGGGCAAATCTCTGGAGCCTTTTCACCAATAACGATATGTCCACAGTTTCTACACTCCCACATAGTAACGCCAGCTTTTTCAAATACCTGTTTAGTCTCAACATTCTCTAAAAGCTTACGATATCTCTCTTCGTGTGCCTTCTCGATAGCAGCCACACCTCTAAACTTTTCTGCTAACTCTGGGAATCCCTCTTCGTCAGCTTCCTTTGCCATTCTGTCATACATATCAGTCCACTCAAAGTTTTCGCCTTCAGCTGCTGCTGCCAAGTTTTCCTCAGTAGTTCCAAGTTCTTCTAATTCTTTAAACCAAAGTTTTGCATGCTCTTTTTCATTGTCAGCAGTCTTTAAAAACAATGCTGCAATCTGCTCATAGCCAGCCTTCTTTGCAACTGATGCAAAGTAAGTATATTTATTTCTAGCTTGAGACTCGCCTGCAAAAGCTTCACGCAAGTTTTGTTCTGTTTTTGTACCTTCGTATTTATTTCCCATTTCTACTTTCCTCCCTATTTTTAGAAGTATTTACTAAAAATGTAGAATCTCTTAAATGATCTCTGCTTTTTGCCTAGACTATATGGCTCGAAGCAAATGATAACTTTATCATTCTTCATATAGAATTCTAGATTATTTAGTTTAGTCTTCTTAATAATCTTCTTAGCTTTCTTCTTGTAAGATTTTGACCAACTAGTCTTCTTGATAGCTGTATACATTTTCTTCTTTATAGTATTAGTAGATCCAGTTACAACATTCTTAATACCAATCTGAGCGCCAGTCTTAGCATTAAAGTTATAGCCATACTCATCAGAGTTCTCAGCGCCACCTGCATACCACTTAAGAGTAATACGAACACTCAAGATATTGTTCATATTGTACTTAACTTTTGAAGTGGCTGTGAAGTAATAGTTATCCTTAATCTTCTTTGCATCGTCTTCTGCTACCCATGTATAGAAGTTTGTAGCACTCTTCGACTTCTGGAATCCATCCATATCAGCTTTAAGTGTTTTGTTGATAGCCTTCGCACCATCTACACCACTTACAGTAATCAACTGATATGTCATAGTTGCTTTAATATTCTTATACTTTTTAGCGCTAGCAAATAGATTTACTTTTGAAGCTTTTGTAGTAGCTTTCTTCCATGTTGTAAGTGAAAGCTTAGTTGCAACATATTTATACTTAGCACTAGTTTTTCTTAAAACATATAGTCTAAATGTTCCAACAAGATGTTTCTTCTTATTACCTGTCACGCTTGAAAAATAAACTTGACCCTTAATATAGTAATTCTTCTTCGAAGTCTTCTTAATACTGTCAATTTCCATTACTACTTGAGAATCTCCCCATTCACCCGGGTAAAGAGTAACTTTAGAAGTTTTCTTTCCAAACATTCTCTTTGAAATCTTGTTAACCTGTTTTTTCTTCTCTGCTTTGAAGCGAAGCATATCCGCTCTAGCAGTAACTTTGTTAAAGTCATAAGACTTAGTCTGTCCAGCCTTCATGATGTACTCTTCAGTCACACCAATTGGAGTAGAAAACTCGTCAACTAATTTCATAAGACTCTTCTTGTTAGGTACTGTGTTTGTAGCATCAACTGTAGCTCCCATAACTGGAACTGCTGCAATTGAAAGTGCAACAACAAGTACTGTAGCAATTATTTTCTTTGTAAACTTCATTCTTTTTTCCTCCTAAAAGAATATTTATAAAATCATTCTTAAGTATTATATCATAGACTTAATACTAAATTATAATATTTTTAAAAAATATCACTTTTTTATTTTATTTTGCTTTATTAACTACATTTTTGTTCAATCTATTTATGATCCACGTTAATGATTACATATTCTGATTTTGCGCCTGTCTTAAATGGCAAGCCCCATCCAGCAATACCCGAACTTGTGAAGAATGTAGTATTTCCTCTCTTCACTTCTCCGTATCTGCAATCATTTGTGTGGAAAATATCCGTCATCCATCCAAGTGGAATCAACTGTCCACCGTGAGTATGTCCACATAAAACCAAATCTGCTTTTGTCTTCGCTTCCGCATCGAAGTCATTTGGTTGATGATCTAGAACAATTGTGTAGTACTTATTAGTATCTACATCTTTCATAAGTTCTGAAATAGGTTTTCTGTTTTTGTTGCCCTTGTCTTTTCTTCCCACCATGAAGAAACCACCAAAAGGCATTATTGTTTCATCTTCTAATAAAGTTACATTGTTTTTCTTTAATTCTTTTCTCAAATCGTCAGTAGAAAAATCTCGATAATTAAAGTATGCTCCGTCGTGATTTCCGAAAGCCATATATTTTCCAAGTTTAGGTTTCATCTCTCCCAAAGCCTTTGTGGCATCAATCATATCTTGGCGTGTAGTATCATCATCCACATAATCACCAGATATCACTACCATATCTGGATTGTTCTTCATTATATCTTTGCAAATTTTTTGGAATTTCTTTCCATCAAACATTGTTCCCACATGAGAATCTGAAAACAATGCAATCTTCAAAGGCTTTTTGTTTAAAGTAACTCCTTGAGTATCAATCTTTTTATCTGTCTTAACACTTATTTCAGTTTTCACAATATGATGCGCTTTATAGTAACCGTAACCAAAGAAACTAACAGTTATAACTATCGCTGCTATACCAGCCCAATAAATCTTGCAACTCTTCTTAGTGAATTTTCTAATTATAATAGCAACCAAGTCGCAAAGCATCCAAATAATCATCATATACATTGTCACAATGACAACTGGCACCATTTTAAAAAGTGCTAGCACAAATAGCGCTAGCACTGGTATTGTTGCTATTGCATATTGGATTTTTTTATTTCCTCGAGATAATTTCTGAACGAAATTAAATCTCTTAATTCGGAAAATAAAATATACAGCTTGTACTAATCCCATTAATATGAGAAAGCCGTACCAAATATACATTCCCATTAATAATACGTCCTCCGTATATTTAATTATTAATTCATAGGAAAATGAAAGTCGCCTGCTGTTCCAAGCACCTTCGTATTGTCTGGTGTAATAAGATATGGAGTAATGTTCCAAGTAGATTCTACTCCAGGCTCTAAACCAGTAATTGTGTATGTATAAATATATTTAGATTCGCTACTAAATACAGTAGGAAAAACTTTCTGTCCATCTGCCAAAACACTCTTATAGCACTTTGTTACACTTCTATCTTTGTTTGTAATAGTGTGAGTTCCATATGTTCCGTTAATAATAAATCCAGCGCGTGGATAAACATCACTATCTATACTACTTAAAAATCTAACAGCTGTAGGTGCTGCATCATTATCAGTTTGAGCCTTTGCAGTCAAAATAGCAGCATCAGCAAACTTAGCAAACGCAACTCCTGATGTGGCTGTAGTTACATTAGTGCAATCTTTGTCGCTATACCAACCTACAAATATTTTTCCATCCTGACTTGGATATGTATATGGTTCGGTTGATTTAAAGTCCTCAAGATTATATGCATCATTTTGAGTTACCATAAACTGTCCATTACTAATATTGTAGTATCTAACAACAGCTTCTTTTCCAGAATTATTATATACCACTATACCCTTCACAGAATATCTTCCATCTTTGCTAAACTTTGCTTTGAAATACAAAGTATGATTGGCATTATTGTTAAGAGTCTTTTCAACACCACTTCCTGTAAGTGCACTGCCATCAACCCATGTACCTGAAGCATCTTTATACTGTAAGTCCGTAACATCTGAAGATGAAACTCCATCATAGCCCTTGATTTCAATAATATCTAATGCTGTATTTGCACCCTCAACTTTATCTGTACCTGTCAACTCTAATTTGAAGTACATAAAACCATCTGCCGCTACTTCATATGTTTTTTCCTTATAAGAACTGTAATTGCTCAAATCGCTTTTTACAGGAACAACAGAAAGTCTACCTGCAAAATTGTCATCACCCCAAGAAACACCACTTTCCTTAGTGGTTGGCTCTTCAGCCATAGCAGTGAACGACATACAAGTAGTTACAGCTAATACTATTACCATTATTAACGTAAGTTTTTTCATCTTTTTAGTCCTTTCATTTTTCATACACCTATTATGATATTTTATTATAAACTATAAAATACCCTATATCAAATGCTTTATCACGATGTTATTTAATTCTTCGTGTCTCTATATAGAATCTCTTCTCATCTGCCTCATTCATAGAAAAAGTCTTTCTTGGAAGCGATCCATCCTGGATGATAGCGTCGAAGAAATTGTCTTTTTTTATTCCTTCATATATAAATCCAAGTGTATTTTCTTTCTTCGCAAGTTTCTTAACCACATTCTGTCCATGAATGTAATCCACTTTTACTTCAGGGTTTTCTTCTATATAAAGGTCTATAAATCCTTGAAGCGTTCCAACTGGAAGTTTTGCAGTAGCTTTCACCTCAAACTCGCCCTCTTCTTCGCCGGCGTAGTATTTGAATTTCTGCATTCCACCCATACCGTTCTGCTTTGTATATTCTTTAAACTCCTCTAGGAAGTTGTCTGTGTCCACGTTGAATAGCACACGGAAGATTGATTCAAATTCCTGAGCACTATTGTGCACGTTTTCAATTTCAACTAATGCGTATCTGTTTAGCGGATTCTTGTCACGCTCATAACATGCCTTCGCCGCCGCCAAAGAATGATTTCCATCGCCCACGGCAAACTGCAAGCCATCGTTTTCTTCGGCGAATTTGTCTAACGCTCTTTCCACACCCTGCTGCATCTCTTTAGTTAATAAATATCCAGTTATATGACCGCCATCTTTCATTAGGTCAAAGTCGTAAACCACTTCCAACTCGTCCTTTCGAGCCTCTAGTGGCGCAACGATAGTCTTGTTTGCGTCATTGAAAAGCATCAAAATATGTGGCATTTCAAGTGGCGCATTTTTACGAATCTCAATTCGAGGAGGAAGTCTATCAATAATGGTAGCTTCCGTAGCACGAATCAAAGTCTGGCTACCAGCTGTATAGTCGTATTCCTCTAGGTCAACCATTCCAACCAAGCCTTTACGAACCTTGTCGCCCACCTGACGCTCAACATAAATCATTGCATCCTTATACTCTTCAAACATATCATTATCCAAGTACTCCTGCATTGTGGCATTTATCTTTTTAATCTTTTCTGTATTATCTTTCTCAAGGTATATTTCAGGAAGCATAATGTTTAGAGAAGATGGTGCATCTCCCACTATCTCCTTCACATCCTCCCAATACTCCTCGTCTGAAGTGTACTGATCGCAGGCAATAACCGCCCACTTTTGCATATCTTCCTTTGTAGCATTCTTCGGCAAAAGTATATCTGCCGGATAAAAACAACTCATTATTTCTCTCCTAAAACTTATTCTTTGCTATTATACCATTTGGGTGATGTATATCAAGAAAAAAGACTTTATCTTACAAACAAAAAAGACACCAGCAAATTGCTGGTGTCTTTCTCATTAAGTCCTTATTTATTTTTTAGTAATTTCATATTTCTTATCAAAGTCACCTATTCTATCTAAATATAACTTTCCTGCAAATTTTTTCATCTCAAAATTATAATCCTTTCCTGTATCTATATATATTTTTTTATCTTTCTCTATTGATAAACATTTACCTTCGTATGAACTAATGTCTTCAACAATCAAGGCGTCGCCATCTTGTATTGTAACATCAACTTTATCATCGCCATACTCAACATCTTTTCCAGTATAGTGACCATTCCACGAAGAATCAGCAGGTTCTGCCAATATTGTAGCCATACGTACTTCTTTTTTTACTTTTTCCGTTTTCTTTTTATCAGCTTTATCTGTGTCCTTTTTATCACCCTTTTCTAATGCTATTTTAAAGGATCTTTTCTTACCTTCTTTTATTATTAAATAGTAGTCACCATCCTCCGATAACAATTCAGCAGATTCACCATTTGCATCTTCAGGTATACTGATAGATTTTCCCGACTTATCTTTTTTGTACTTGTCCGAGTACTGATATGTTATAGGATCACTGTCATCTTCCACATTGCCTTCATCGTTTAGGTTATATGTTTTAAGAGACACTTCTAGATTTCCTTTTTTCACCTCGGCAGTAATATCTATTTTTTTACTACCTGATACCTTAGAGCCTGTATAAGTCCCATTAAAATCAGTTTCTCCACAGCCCACTAGGACAAAACATCCTAGAATTAAAACAAGTGCACAAAGCCAAGCATTTTTTCTTTTAAACATAATAATCCTCCTTTTAATTATGCTTTTTTTACAGCGGGGGCTCTTGGCCCCCACTATTTATTTACCTTCCTTCAAGATTTGTCTTACCCTTCGATCAGACAATCCCACTTCCTTCGCCATATCCTGAACACTCATTTTGTTTTTATTCTCCAAAATGAATTTCTTTACGTATTCATTCGAATATAGTTTCTTTGGAAACGAGATGTTGAGCCCTTGGTAATTCTCCCAAAGTTTGATTGTTGCCGTGTCGCCTATGAGTTCTGAGAGTTCTTTGTATAATTGGCTATACTTTTCACTGTTCTTGCTCATTGCGACCTCCTCTGCATTCAATTGTACAGAAGTTTCTTTGCCATTATTATTCCAAATTTTCATCTGCAATTTTCCCTGTAATATTTCCTTTTTGTTTCTCCTTTCAATAAACATTTCATTGGAAATTTACAAGTTCTCCTTTCCGGAACCACGACCAAATTGTGTCGAGATAAAGTTCCTATAATAGAACTTGTAAATTTTGCGAATGTAATGAGCTGTCGCAATATAGGTACTGGCATTATGCCAGTGCCTATGAGTGCGACTGTGTCCTATAACAG
>CAMZGB010000016.1 GCA_947306285.1 uncultured Lachnospira sp. | reverse complement strand
ATATCGATAAATTAAATGAGCTCGACACTTCAGGTGTGGAGCCTATGAGTCATGTCTTCCCAGTGAACAACGTCTTTAGAGAGGACGAAGTTACTAACGGAGATGACAGAGAAAACATGCTTAAAAATGCACCGGACAGAAATGAAGAAGCATACATTGTGCCAAAGACTTTTGATTAAAAGTCATCGACAAAGACAATTAATATATTTCAAATAGAAAAAGAGAGAACAATGAGTTTATTAGAATTAACAGCAGTTGAATTAGGAAAGAAAATAAAGTCAGGCGAAGTAAAAGTGGTAGACGCCGTCGAGGCTGTCTTTGACCAGATTGATAAGGTGGAAGAAGACATCAACAGCTACGTGACAGTCTACGACAAAGAAGAAGTACTAGCCAACGCTAAAGAGGTTCAGGAGAAGATTGACAATGGTGAATTAGACGGACCTCTTGCTGGTGTGCCTGTCGCTATTAAAGATAACATGTGTAACGAGGGACACCTCACAGCATGTAGTACAAAGATTTTGAGTAACTTCTATCCAACATTTACATCTACAGCGGTTCAGAACTTGAAGGACGCTGGAGCAGTGATTGTTGGTAGTGCAAATATGGATCAGTTCGCAATGGGAAGTACAACAGAGACTTCTTACTTTGGAATCACAAAGAATCCAGTGGACACAACTCGTGTTCCTGGTGGCTCATCGGGTGGTTCTTGTGCGGCTGTGGCAGCGGATGAGTGTTTCTACTCACTAGGTTCAGATACTGGTGGATCAATCAGACAGCCTGCAGCATTCTGTGGCGTGGTTGGAATGAAGCCAACTTACGGAACAGTTTCTCGTTACGGCTTGATTGCGTACGCTTCATCGCTAGATCAGATTGGACCTATCGGAAAAGACGTGACAGACGTTGCAACATCACTAGAAATTATTTCAAGTTATGACAAACTTGATTCAACATCTATAAAGAGAGATAGTTATGATTTCACAAGTTCATTAGTTGATGATGTGAAGGGAATGAAGATTGGTGTGCCTAAGGATTACTTTGGCGAGGGCATTAACCCTGAAGTTAAAGAGGCAGTTCTTAAGGCGATCGATGTGTTGAAGGAGAAGGGCGCAGAGGTTGAGGAGTTTGACTTCGACTTAGTTAACTATGCCGTTCCAACATATCACGTTATCGCCGATGCGGAAGCTAGCTCAAACCTTTCAAGATTTGATGGCGTGAAGTATGGCTACAGAACTGAAGATTATCGTGATCTTCACAACATGTATAAGAAGACTCGTTCAGAAGGCTTCGGCGAAGAAGTTAAGCGTAGAATAATGCTTGGCTCATTCGTGCTAAGTTCTGGTTACTTTGATGCTTACTACTTGAAAGCGTTACGCGTTAAAGCGCTAATTAAGAAGGCGTTTGACGATGCGTTCGCAAAGTACGATGTAATCATTGGACCAGTTACACCAACTACAGCTTTGAAGTTGGGTGAGAGTTTGAGTGATCCACTTAAGATGTACTTAGGTGATATTTATACAGTTTCAGTAAATATAGCAGGTTTGCCAGGAATTTCTGTTCCATGTGGCGAGGATTCAGAAGGTCTTCCAATTGGTTTGCAGATTATTGGCGACTGCTTTAGAGAAGATAATGTTATTAGGGCTGCTTACAGTTACGAGCAGTCACAGAAGTAGGAGGTTCGCATGAAGAATTACGAGACAGTCATCGGTTTGGAAGTTCATGTTGAGCTTGCTACCAAGACAAAGATTTTCTGCTCTTGCTCAACAGAGTTTGGCGGAGCACCAAATACACATACATGTCCAGTTTGTACAGGAATGCCAGGTTCTTTGCCGGTGTTGAATAAGCAGGTAGTTGAGTATGCTATGGCAGTTGGTCTTGCGACAAACTGTACAATTACACAGCATTGTAAATTCGATAGAAAGAATTATTTCTATCCTGACAACCCACAGAACTATCAGATTTCTCAGCTTTACGAGCCAATCTGTAGAAATGGTTATGTGGAGATAAAGACTGAAGACGGAACTGAGAAGAAAGTTCGCATCCACGAAATTCATATGGAAGAGGATGCAGGAAAGTTGATTCACGATGATTTCAACGACGCTTCACTAGTGGACTTGAACCGTTCAGGTGTGCCACTAATCGAGATTGTGTCTGAGCCAGATATGAGAAGTGCAGAGGAAGTTATCGCATACCTTGAAAAGTTGCGTCTTATCATTCAGTACTTGGGTGCTTCAGATTGTAAGTTGAATGAAGGTTCAATGAGAGCCGATGTTAACTTATCAGTTCGCGAAGAGGGCGCCGAAGAATTCGGCACAAGAACTGAAATGAAGAACCTAAACTCATTTAAATCAATTGCTAGAGCAATCGAGAATGAGAGAAATCGCCAGATTGATTTGCTAGAGTCAGGCGAGGAAGTTCTTCAGGAAACAAGAAGATGGGATGATACAAAAGAGTATTCATATCCAATGCGTTCAAAAGAGGATGCACAGGATTACAGATACTTCCCAGACCCAGACTTAACTCCAATCGACATTTCTGATGAGTGGATGGAAGAAGTAAAAGCAAAAGAGCCAGAGTTCAGAGATGAAAAGATGGCTAGATATATTTCAGAGTTTGATTTGCCAGAGTATGATGCAGACATTATTACTTTGTACAAGCCTTTGGCGGACTTGTTTGAAGAGACAGTAGCGCTTGGCAACAAACCTAAAGAAGTAAGTAACTGGATTATGGGCGAGACAATGAGACTTTGCAAAGAAGAATCAGTTGACCCAGATCAAGTAAGCGTAAGTGCCGAGAATCTATCAAAGCTTATTAAGATGATAGAGGACAGCACAATAAATCGTGGCGCTGCTAAAGAAGTCTTTGAGGCTATGTTCAAAGAAGATGTGGATCCTGAAATGTATGTGGAAGAACACAATATGAAACAGGACAACGACGAGGAAGGTTTAAAGGAAATCATCAAGAAGGTGATTGAAGAAAATCCAAAAGCAGCAGACGATGTAAGAAATGGTAAAGAAAAAGCCATAGGCGCATTGGTTGGACAGACTATGAAAGCTACACAGGGTAAAGCAAATCCTGGATTGGTGAATAAGTTGATAAAAGAATTATTGTAGAGATAAAAAATCACTGTTATACTAAACGTAACAGTGATTTTTTGTCATATGGACGGGACTAAAATGAAGGAGAGATTTATGAAAAAAGTATTATCATTAGTTGTTATTCTTACACTGATTATTACATCATGTTTGTTTAGTGCACAAGCAGCAGGCAAGGTGAAACTTAACAAGAAAAAAGCAACAATTAAAGTTGGCCAGATAGTAAAACTAAAGGTAAAGAATACTAAAAAGAAAGCCAAATGGTCATCTTCTAATAAGCAAGTGGCAACTGTCAACAAAAAAGGAAAAGTTACAGGAAAGAAAGCTGGTAAAGCAACAATTACAGCTAAGGTTGGTAAGAAGAAATATAGATGTATAGTAAGAGTTATCACAAGTACAATACCTAATAATGCTGTTCAAAAACCTACGGAAAAGCCAACAGAACCTACCACTACAAAACCTGAAGAAACAACAGAACCGGTTGATCCAAATGATTGGGACTATGAATATCTTGAAGATGGAACAGTAATGATTACTGAATATAAAGGTACAAAAACAAAAGTGACATTCCCAAGTGAGATAGATGGATATAAAGTCACAGAAATATCTGGATCATCTAAACTAAGTGAAATAATAACATGGGAAGAAGACGGCTCTGGATATAGAAAGCGTATTAGTAAAGCATATAATAGTTTAAAAGAAATAACCGTTCCGGCAAGTATTATGTATATTAGAGATGGGGCATTTAAAGGGTGTGAATGTTTAGAAAAAGTGGTGTTACCACCGAATCTAACATATATTTCGTCAGAAGTATTTTATGATTGTCCTAAATTGGTTAGTATAGAAATACCAGAGGGAGTAACTAGTATCGGAAGTGAAGCCTTTTTAAGATGTAATAGTCTTGAGAATATAAGAATTCCAAATGGAGTAACCAGTATTGGAGAAAGCGCTTTTGAAGGATGCAGTAGTCTTGTGAATATAAATCTTCCAAATGGAATAACAAAGATAGAAGATGCAACGTTCGAGGACTGTACAAGTTTAAGCGAAATAATAATGCCAGAGAAAGTCAATCATATCGGAAGTAATGGTGGTTCTTGGGATTCTGGCAGGGGTGCATTTAGAGGATGTTATAGTTTGAAATCTGTAAAACTCCCAAGTCGACTAAAAAGTATAGGCGATTATTCGTTTTGTGAATGTACTAATTTGCGTGAAATAAGCATTCCGAATGTAAAAATAATTGGTAATGGTGCGTTTGAAGATTCAGGGTTATTAGCTGTTGATATACCAAATAGTGTAGAAACTATTGGTGAAGGTGCGTTTGCATATTGTAAAGCATTGAAAGCAATAACTGTTCCGGGAGGTGTCCAAAAAATAACAGATCCTTATAGTGAAGGTGGCCACTATGGAACAGGAGTGTTTGAAGGATGTACAGCTTTGACTGATGCCACTATAGAATATGGGGTGGAGCATCTTGGGATTAATTGTTTTAGAAAATGTTCAGAGTTGACAAATGTTAGTATCCCAAATAGTGTAAAAAGCATTGAAGGTGGAGCGTTTTATGAATGTCCAAAACTAAATAGTGTTTTTATTCCCAAATCAGTGAGCTTTATTGAATATGTTGAAGATAATAGTGAGGATCCGTTGTGGGATAGCGATTATTCACTTATGAGTTCATTTGATAAAACTATTACCTTAAAAGGTAAATTAGGATCCTATGTCCAGGAATTTGCAAATAAAAATGGATATAATTTTTTAGCGACTAATTAATATTAAGAAGAATAAAAAAATATTGTCGGAAAGGAATGAGACAAAATGAAAAAAACGTTATCAGTAATAGTGGTGATTGCACTGATTTTAACATCTACTTTAGTTGGCGTACAAGCAGCTAAGAAAGTTAAAATAAATAAGAGTAAAGCAACCATTAAAGTTGGACAGACAGTTCAGCTTAAAGTGAAGAATACTAAAAAGAAAGTGAAATGGAAAACATCAAATAAAAAAGTTGCTACAGTAAGCAAAAAGGGAAAAGTAAAGGGTAAGAAGGTTGGTAAGGCAACTATTACGGCTAAGGTAGGAAAGAAAAAATATAGATGTAAAGTAAGTGTTATTGCAAGTGCAACATCTAATAATACAGTTCAAAAACCTACGGAAAAGCCAACAGAACCAGTAAAGCTAAACGAATGGGACTATGATGTAATAAGTGGAGCAGCTACTATTAAAGGTTACCACGGTTCAAAGACAAAAGTGACATTTCCTAGTGAAATAGATGGATATCAAGTTGTAAGTATTGCAGGAACTGGTAAATACGTTGATTACTATATCAACGAAAGTTATAATAATCTGACTGAAGTGATAATTCCAGATAGTGTAGTATACATTAATGATGAAGCATTTAGAGGCTGTACAAGTTTAAGTAGCATAACAATACCAAACAGTATGACATACCTTGGCGAGAGAGCATTTGAAGGATGCACAAGTTTAAGTAGTATAACAATACCAAACAGTGTAACAAAGATTAGGAGGTGTACATTTGAAGGCTGTACAAGTTTAAAAAGTGTAACAATATCAAATAGCGTAACAGAGATTGAGTATAATGTATTTGATGGCTGTACAAGTCTAAGTGATATAGCAATACCAAACAGTGTAACAAAAATCGGAGTAGGTACTTTTAAAGACTGTTCAAGTTTAAGTAGCATAATAATACCGGATAGTATAACAGAGATTGAAGGGGATATCTTTAAAGGTTGCAGCAGTTTGAATAGCGTAGTAATACCAAATAGCGTAACATCAATAGGTTCAAATGCATTTAGAGGATGCGAAAGCTTAAAAGAGATAATGATTCCGAACAGTGTGACAAGTATTTGTTTTGGCGACATATGGATTGTGGATATGCATGTTGGCAATCGTTTTAGTTCGACTGATTCATTTGATAAAACTATAACTTTAAAAGGTAAATCAGGATCTTATGTTCAAACTTTTGCAAAGGAACATGGATATACTTTCGAAGCAATTGATTAATTAAATATAATAAATAATAAATGCGGTCAGTTTTTGACCGCATTTATTTTTATGTTATAATATCACTTGGGAAAAATATAAAAGGGGATTTATTATGAACGATAAATACACAACACCATTAGGAGAGAGATATGCTAGCAAAGAGATGCAGTACATCTTCTCACCTGATAAGAAGTTTAAAACATGGAGAAAGCTTTGGATTGCTCTTGCTGAGTCTGAGATGGAACTTGGACTTAATGTTACACAGGAGCAGGTTGATGAGTTAAAGGCTAATGCTGATGATATCAACTACGATGTAGCAAAGGCTAGAGAAAAAGAAGTGCGCCATGATGTTATGAGTCATGTTTATGCGTATGGTCAGCAGTGTCCAAATGCAAAGGGTATTATCCACCTTGGTGCAACTTCATGTTACGTTGGTGACAATACAGATATAATCATTATGACAGAGGGTCTTAAGCTTATTAGAAAGAAACTCTTAAACGTAATGAACGAGTTAGCAAAGTTTGCTGACAAATATAAAGACCTTCCAACTCTAGGTTTTACACACTTCCAGCCAGCTCAGCCAACAACTGTTGGTAAGAGAGCATCACTATGGCTTATGGAACTTAAACTAGATTTGGATGATATTGACTATATGATTAGTCAGATGGTTCTTCTGGGTTCTAAGGGAACAACTGGTACACAGGCTAGTTTCCTCGAACTCTTCGAAGGAGACCATGAAAAAGTTAAAGAACTAGATAAGAAGATTGCAGAGAAGATGGGATTTGATGCGTGCATCCCAGTTTCTGGTCAGACATATTCTAGAAAGATTGATACAAGAGTACTAAATGTGCTTTCAGGAATTGCAGCAAGTGCTCACAAGTTCTCAAATGACATTAGATTACTACAGCACTTGAAAGAGATTGAGGAGCCATTTGAGAAGAGTCAGATTGGTTCTTCGGCGATGGCGTATAAGAGAAATCCAATGAGATCTGAACGTATTGCATCATTGGCGAACTATGTTATGACAGTTAATGTTAATCCAGCAATTACATCATCGACTCAGTGGTTCGAGAGAACCCTTGATGATTCTGCTAACAAGAGAATCAGTGTGCCAGAGGCATTCCTAGCAACAGACGGAATCCTAGACCTTTACATGAACGTGGTAGATGGACTTGTAGTTTATGATAAGGTTATCACTAAGAGACTTATGAGCGAACTTCCATTTATGGCGACTGAGAACATTATGATGGATGCAGTTAAGGCTGGTGGAGATAGACAGGAACTTCACGAGAAGATTCGTCAGCTTTCTATGGAGGCTGGTGCGAATGTTAAACAGAAAGGTCTTGATAACAACTTGCTTGAACTTATCGCGAACGATGAATCATTTGGCTTAAGTCTTGAGGATTTGCAGAAGACTATGGATCCTTCGAAGTATGTTGGACGTGCTCCAGAGCAGGTTGAAGAGTTCTTAAGAGATGTGATTAATCCTATACTTGAGGAGAACAAAGACGAGCTAGGATTAAGCGCAGAAATCAATGTATAAATGTGAAAATTCTGTTACCACATTGTGATATCAAAAGCAATAAAATGCTTTAATAATGGAATATAATATGATAAAATCGGTTATGTGTGAAATCGGCGCGTAACCGATTTTAATTTGAAGACAGAGGTGAAAATTATGTTTAAAAAATTACTAGCAATTATGCTTACAGTTGCAGTTGCAATCACAATGTTTGGTTGTGGCTCAGATGAGGGTAAAATTAAGCCAGCAAAGTATAAAGGCGTGGTTGTTTACAAAGATGATGTAAAGGTAACTGATAAAGATGTAGATCAGGCTATCGATCAGACTTTAAGTCAGAGTGCTCAAGAGAAACAGGTTAAAAAAGGTAAAGTAAGCAATTCTGACAAAGTTAACGTGGATTACAAAGGTGAAATCGAATACAAAGGCAAAAAGGTTGCCTTTGAAGGTGGTACTGCAAAGAAGCAGGATATCGATTTAGCTCAAGATGCAGGAAACTATATTGATGGATTTACAAGTTCTATCGCTGGACATAAAGTTGGTGATAAGTTTACTGCAAAACTAAAATTCCCTAAGACTTATACAAACAAAGCAAAGGTTAAAGGGAAAGAAGTTTCACTTGCAGGAAAAGACGTTTGGTTCACATACAAAATTAATAGTTTGACAAAGAAAGATGTTCCAAAACTTACAGACAAGTATGTAAAACAGAATGCTAAACAGCTCTTTGGCGCGGATGAAGAGATTCCAACAGTTAAAGCTCTTAAGAAGTACATCAAGAGACAGATGAGAATTTATAATATTTACAATAAAGTTTGGAACAATATTCTTGAAAAATCAAAAGTTGAAAAATATGACGAGAAAGAATTAAAAGACGAAATCAAGAGATACACAGACTATCAACTTAGCCAATATAAACAGCAGGTTGGTACAGACGTTACACTTGATGCTTATTTGAAAGCTTGCCAGATGAAGAAGAAACAGTGGAACAAGCAGGCTAGAGAAGCATGTAAGCAGTCTTTGAAGCAGAGAATGTTAATTAATGAAATTGCTAAGAGAGAAGGCATTTCAATTCCTGAAAAGACTTATAAGAAAAAGGTTAAAGAGATTGCAAAGCAGCAGGGAACAACAGTTAAGGATCTTGAAAAACAATATGGTAGAGATATGATTGAATCAACACTTCTTCAAGACAAGGTTAACGAATTTATCGCTGACAATGTAAAAGAGAAGAAGGGTTCAGAGCCTACAACAACACCTGCACCAATGACAACAAAGAAAGCTACAAAGAAGAAAAAATAAACTATAAAAACTCCGGACAGATGTCCGGAGTTTTTCTTTACTTATGGGGGTTTTAGTGGTATATTAACCTTCGCGGATGGTATTCGGAAGAAACCATACCCTTTATTATTTTATAACTCATGAATTCTTTTCAGGGTTTGGTAACCATTGTTTGAATGGTTATTCCATCCACCCGCTTTGTGCGACAAACAATAATCGCACAAATAATTATCCAATATTTTTTACAATTGAGCGCATATACAATTAGACGAGGGTCTGATTTGTTTTTTGCGTTTCAGGAAAAAATGGACAGAATAACTATTAAATTCAAA
Source organism: uncultured Lachnospira sp. (assembly GCA_947306285.1). Lineage (GTDB taxonomy): Bacteria > Bacillota > Clostridia > Lachnospirales > Lachnospiraceae > Eubacterium_G. The sequence continues at coordinate 8,325 of CAMZGB010000016.1, read as the reverse complement.
CCTATGAAAAGAGGAAAAACATGAAAAACACAGTAACAACATTGCAAGAACAAAAAAACAACGGCGAAAAGATTACGATGATTACTTGCTACGATTACTCGACAGCCAAGATAATGGAGGAGTCGGGCATCAATATAGCTTTGGTCGGTGACTCATTAGGAAACGTAATGCTTGGTTATGAGGATACTTTGCAGGTGACAATGGAAGACATGATTCATCATTGTCGTGCGGTTTCTCGTGGAATTAAAGATACGTTTTTGGTTTGCGATATGCCGTTTATGTCGTACCAGGCGGATGTGTATGACGCAGTGATAAATGCGGGACGTCTAGTGCAGGAAGGCCGTGCGAATATGGTTAAACTGGAAGGTGGCGTGGAAGTATGTCCACAGATTGAGGCTATAGTTAAGGCATCTATTCCAGTTTGTGCACACATTGGTCTTACACCTCAATCTATCAATTCATTTGGCGGATACAAGGTGCAGGGCAAAACTGAGGCTGCAGCAAAGAAATTGATAGAGGATGCTTTAGCAGTAGAAAAAGCAGGAGCATCTATGGTAGTGCTAGAGGGAGTTCCAGCAAAACTAGCGAAGATGGTTACTGAAAAGCTAACAATTCCAACTATAGGAATTGGCGCCGGCAAGGATTGTGATGGGCAAGTATTAGTTTTACAAGATATGCTTGGAATGTTTGACGACTTTGTTCCAAAGTTTGTTAAGCAGTTTGGCAATGTTGGCGAAGTGATGAAGAATGCATTTAGTGCTTACGCTAAGGAAGTGCAAGATGGAACATTCCCAGGTGAGGAGCATACATACGCTATAGATGACGATGTAATTGAGAAACTATACTAGGTTTACATAAAATAGGAGCAGAAAAATGAGAGTAGTAAAAACGATTGACGAAGTAAGAGAACAGGTAAAGGCTTGGAAGAGTGAAGGATTGAGCGTTGGGTTAGTTCCAACAATGGGATATCTTCACGAGGGACACGGAAGTCTAATTATAAAATCCGTGGCAGAAAACGATAGAACAGTGGTAAGTGACTTTGTGAATCCAATGCAATTTGGACCATCAGAGGATTTAGAGAGTTACCCAAGAGACATAGATAAAGATTCGGCATATGTGGAGAGTCTAGGTGGAGATTTGATTTTCAACCCAGAGCCAGAGGAGATGTATAATCCAGGATTTAGTACATATGTTGATATGGATGTTTTGACGGAGGAACTTTGTGGATTATCTAGACCAGTTCACTTTAGAGGAGTTTGTACAGTGGTTAACAAGTTGTTTAACATTGTAGCTCCAGATAGAGCTTACTTTGGACAAAAGGATGCTCAGCAGTTAGCAATCATAAAGCATATGGTTGAGGACTTAAATATGGACATCGAGATTGTTGGATGTCCAACTGTTAGAGAGGAAGATGGACTTGCAAAGAGTTCTAGAAATACATATCTATCGCCAGAGGAGAGAGAGGCAGCACTTATCTTGTACAAAACTATTGAACTTGGTAAGCAGATAGTGGCAAACGGCGAGACTGACGCTGAAGCTTTAGTGGAAGCAATGAAAGCAAACATTGAGACGGAGCCGTTGGCGAAGATTGATTATGTGAAAGCAGTTAACGGACTTACAATGCAACAGCAAGATAGAATTAAGCCACCAATGCTTGTGGCAATGGCAGTTTATATTGGAAAAACAAGATTGATTGACAATTTTATTATTGAATAAACAGGGTATTGAAAAACAGATTGAAGAGGATTGAAAAATGGTTTTAGAAATGTTGAAAAGTAAAATTCATAGAGCAACAGTGACACAGGCCGATGTGGATTATGTTGGAAGTATTACGATAGACGAAGAGTTGATGATCAACTCTGGTATTTTGGAGTACGAAAAAGTTCAGGTGGCCGATGTTAACAATGGAAATCGTTTTTGGACTTATGTGATTGCTGGTGAGAAGGGTTCAGGCGTAATTTGCGTGAACGGAGCAGCAGCTCACAAGGTGGAGTTGGGCGACAAAGTAATCATTATGAGTTACGCTCATATGAGTGAGGAAGAAGTGAAAGACAATCCGCCTAAAGTTGTCTTCGTGGATGACGATAACAAGATTACGCGTGTTACAAATTATGAAAAACACGGTGCATTGTTTGATGTTGAAAGGTTAGGATAATGTTAAAGGGAAAAACTGTAGTCTTAGGTGTTACGGGAAGTATCGCCGCTTATAAAACTGCAAATTTGGCGAGTGCCTTAAAGAAGTTGGGAGCAGATGTTTATGTGATCATGACTAAGAACGCGACTAACTTTATTAACCCTATCACTTTTGAGACTTTGACAGGAAATAAATGCTTAGTTGATACGTTTGATAGAGATTTCGAGTTTAGTGTGGAGCATGTATCTTTGGCAGATAAGGCAGATGTGTTTATGGTTGCGCCGGCTACTGCAAACGTGATTGGAAAGATTGCAGGCGGCATTGCTGACGATATGCTTACAACTACCATTATGGCTTGCAAGGCTAAGAAGATTATCTCGCCTGCCATGAATACAAATATGTTTGAGAATCCTATCGTGCAGGACAATATTGAAAAGCTAAAGAAATATGATTACGAGATTATAGATCCAGCAACTGGATATCTTGCTTGTGGCGACACCGGCAAAGGAAAAATGCCAGAGCCAGAAGTTTTACTAGAATATATTTTGGAAGAGATTGCTTGTGATAAGGATTTGGAGGGCAAAAATGTTTTGATAACAGCAGGCCCAACAAAGGAGGCAATTGATCCAGTTAGGTTTATTTCGAACCACTCGACTGGAACAATGGGATATGCCCTAGCAAAAAATGCGATGAGACGTGGCGCGAATGTCACGCTTGTCACTGGACCTACAAGCATTGACAAACCAATGTTTGTTGATGTGGTAGAAGTTGAAAGCGCGGATGAAATGTTTGATGCGGTAGACAAAGTCTTCGACGAACAAGACATCGTAATAATGAGTGCGGCAGTGGCAGACTATAAACCAAAAACACAGGCAGAAGAAAAAATAAAAAAATCTGAAAAAGATGTTATAATAGAGCTCGAGGAAAATAAGGATATTCTTTTCGAAATGTCAAAGCGAAAGAAGAATCAGTTCTTAGTTGGCTTTGCCATGGAGACGGAGAATATGATTGAAAATTCTAGACATAAGTTGGAACAGAAGAATCTTGATATGATTTGTGCAAACAATTTGAAGGTGGAGGGTGCCGGTTTTGGAACTGGAACCAACGTGATTACTTTAATCACGAAGACCGACGAAGAAGAGTTGGAAAAAGCCTCTAAGGACATTGTTTCATCACAAATTATAGATAGAATAGTCAAGAATTTGTAAGAGGTAATTATGTCTGAGAGTTTAAGAAAGATAACAAAAGGAGCCGTAATCATAAGCCTTGTCTTTGTGATGGGCTCCATTTTTATGCCTAAAACACAAGCTGCCACTAAGGCTTGGAGCAAGAATTCGAAGGGGCAGTTTGTCAACGACAAGGGCCAAGTGATAAAGGGTGCCACTATGAAGGGCGTAGATGTCAGTAAGTGGCAAGGAAATATAAACTGGAAGAAAGTGGCTGCTACAGATGTGGACTTTGCTATTATTAGATGTGGTTTTGGCGACAACCTAACTAGCCAGGACGATGAATATTGGGAGAAAAACGTGGCAGGATGTATCAAAAACAAGATTCCATTTGGTACATACCTCTATTCATATGCGAAAACTAATGCGCAGGCGAAGAGTGAGGCGCATCACGTGCTTAGACTTCTAAATGGCAGAGATGTGTATTTCCCAATTTACTATGACATGGAAGAAAACGCCCAAGCTAAACTAGGAAAGACTAAAGTTGGAAAACTAGCAACTATATTTATGAATGAGATTAAAGCTCAAGGGTACTATGCGGGAATTTACGCTAACCTTAACTGGTGGACAAACTATATTCCTGGTTCGTTTGGCACAAACTCAGAGATTTCTAAATGGGTAGCTCAGTGGGACCACAATCTTGGTTACAAGGGAACTGCTAATATGTGGCAGTGTACATCAAACGGAAGTGTAAATGGAATAAGCGGAAGAGTGGATTTAAACTTCTGGTTTGGCGCTTACAATACATCGATGTTTAAGAGAAAAGTCGCTGTTCCAGGTGGTGTTCTAGTCACAAGACCGGCACAAGCAAAGATTAAATCTATAAAATCTGGACATAGAAAGCTTACTGTTAAGGTTAAAAAGGCCCAAAATGCAGTTGGATATAGGGTTAAATACTCAAAATATAAATCTATGAAGAAGAGTAAGAGCAAATATTCTAGATCAAGGACTATTACTCTAAAGAAACTTAAGGCTAGGAAGAGATATTATATCCAGGTTAGATCATATAACACAAAGATAGATGGCAAGAGATTATATGCTGTAAAGTGGAGCAAAAAGAAGAGCAAAAAGACTAAAAAATAGTAAAAATAGTCAATAGATTTACATAAAAATAAATATATAGAAAATAATCAAAAAAAGCCGAAAAAATCGGCTTTTTTTGTGCGTTTTTGTATCGCAAAACTCTTGAAAATATGGTAAAATATAGGGGATTGTGGGGTCGTATGTTTTGGCGAGGAAAACATATGAAAAATCCCAAGAATTTTGGAGGAAAAATCGGTTTGGTAAGACGAGTTTACGTGGAGAAAAAAGCGCCATTTGCTATGGCTGCTAAAGAGCTAACAGAGGATATTAAAGGTTATTTAGGAATAGATGGACTAGAGAAAGTCCGTGTATTAGTGAGATATGACGTGGAGAATTTGTCGGATGATACATTCGATAAAGCGCTCACGTCTATTTTTTCGGAGCCACCTGTAGATGATGTGTATGAGGAAGAGTTCCCATACGATGAGAGCAAGTCAAAAATCTTCAGCGTGGAATACCTACCTGGACAGTATGATCAGAGAGCTGATTCAGCTGAACAGTGCGTGAAGTTTTTAAATGAGGATGAGAAGCCTATTATTAAATCAGCTACTACATATGTTTTGGTGGGCGATGTTTCAGACGAAGAGTTTGAAAAAGTGAAGAGTTACTGTATCAACCCAGTTGATTCAAGAGAGACTGGACTTGAAAAACCAGAAACTTTAATAACAGAATACGACGAGCCAGCAGATGTAATTACATTCGACGGGTTCAAGGATATGGAAGAGGAGCCTTTAAAAGAATTGTATGACTCACTAGGTCTTGCAATGACTTTTAAAGACTTTTTGCATATTCAGAACTACTTTAAGAACGACGAAGACAGAGATCCAACAATGACTGAGATTAGAGTTTTAGATACTTACTGGTCAGATCACTGTCGTCACACAACATTTAATACAGAGCTAACTGATGTTAAGTTCGACGAAGGCTTCTACAAAGAAGTTATGGAGAGCACTTACGAAGACTATCTAAAAGTTCGCGACGAAATCTTTAAGGGCAGAGAAGACAAGTTCGTGTGTTTGATGGACTTAGCACTTATGGCTATGAGAAAACTTAAGGCAGAAGGAAAGTTAGATGACCAAGAAGAGTCAGACGAGATAAATGCATGTTCAATCGTGGTACCTGTAGAGGTAGATGGAAAGACTGAAGAGTGGCTTGTGAACTTCAAGAATGAGACTCACAACCACCCAACAGAGATTGAGCCATTTGGTGGAGCTGCCACATGTCTTGGTGGAGCTATCAGAGATCCATTGTCAGGTCGTACATACGTATACCAGGCTATGCGTGTAACTGGTGCGGCGGATCCTACGAAGTCTTTGGCGGAGACTATGCAAGGAAAACTACCACAGAAGAAGTTAGTTCAGGGAGCTGCTGACGGATACAGTTCATACGGAAACCAGATTGGTCTAGCTACAGGTTTGGTTAAGGAGATTTATCACCCAGACTATGTTGCAAAGAGAATGGAAATTGGTGCGGTTATGGGTGCAGCACCTAGACGTGCGGTTCAGAGACTTACATCAGATCCAGGAGATATCATAGTTTTACTCGGTGGACAGACTGGTCGTGATGGTTGTGGTGGAGCTACAGGTTCTTCAAAGATTCACACAGAGGAGTCTATCGAAGAGTGTGGAGCAGAAGTACAAAAGGGTAATCCACCTACAGAGCGTAAACTACAAAGATTATTTAGACGTGAAGAAGTTAGCTACTTGATTAAGAAGTGTAATGACTTTGGCGCAGGCGGTGTTTCGGTTGCTATTGGAGAGTTGGCCGATGGTCTTCATGTTAATTTAGATTTAGTTCCTAAGAAGTATGCAGGTCTTGATGGAACAGAGATTGCTATTTCAGAGTCTCAGGAGAGAATGGCTGTTGTAGTTGATCCTAAAGATGTTGATCAGTTCCTTGCATACGCAAAAGAGGAAAACTTAGAGGCTACAGTAGTGGCTGAGGTTACAGAGAGTCCAAGACTTGTTCTTGAGTGGAGAGGAAAAGAGATTGTAAATATCTCAAGAGAATTCCTAGACACAAACGGAGCTCATCAGGAAACTTCAGTGGCTGTTGATATGCCAGATGAAAATAAGGACTTCTTTAAAAAGCAAGAAGTGACAGACCTAAAGACTAAGTGGACAGATACTCTAGCAGACTTGAATGAGTGTTCACAAAAAGGTTTGGTTGAGAAATTCGACGGCTCTATTGGAGCAGGTTCAGTATATATGCCACACGGTGGTAAGTATCAGCTTACAGAGACACAGAGTATGGTTGCGAAACTTCCAGTTCAGACTGGCGATTGTGACACAGTTACAATTATGAGTTACGGATTTGACCCATACCTATCAAGCTGGAGTCCATACCACGGTGCTATCTATGCGGTTATCGATTCTATCGCAAAGGTAGTAGCAGCAGGTGGTGACTATAAAAAGATTCGTATGACATTCCAGGAATACTTCAGAAGAATGAGCGAAGATCCAAAGAGATGGAGTCAGCCATTCGCAGCACTTCTTGGTTCATACGATGCACAGATGGGATTTGAACTTCCATCAATCGGTGGTAAGGACAGTATGTCAGGAACATTTAACGATATCGATGTTCCTCCAACACTAGTATCCTTTGCCGTGGACGTAGCAAAAGAAAAAGACATTATCACTCCTGAGTTTAAGAAGGCAGGAGATAAAGTTGTTAGATTCAAGATTAAAAAAGACGAATTTGAGAAACCTAACTACGAACAGATTAAGAAAATGTATGATGCAATTCACGACATGATTCAGGATGGAACTATCGTGGCAGCGTATGCACTTGACGCCAAGGGTATTATCCCAGCCGTTTCTAAGATGGCATTTGGTAACAAGATTGGTATCACGATAGATGCTGACTTTGATGATAACGAATTGTTTGCACCAGCATTTGGTGACATCGTGGCTGAAGTTGCTGACGGCAAAGAAGTTACAATTGACCACGATGTTGTTGGACAGACTAACGATACAAAGACTTTGGAGAAGGGTGATGTGGTAATCAATCTTGAAGATGCAATCAAGATTTGGGAAGCACCACTTGAGGGCGTGTTCCCAACGAGAAGTCACGATGATACATCAGACCTTGATACTCCAGTTTACGATAAGGGTTCAATCTATGTTTGCAAGAACAAAGTGGCTAGACCTAAAGTGTTTATCCCAGTTATGCCGGGTACAAACTGTGAGTACGATACAGCAAAGGCATTTGAGCAGGCTGGAGCAGATGTAATCACTAAGGTGTTTAAGAACCTTACACCATCAGATATTAGAGATTCGGTAGATGCATATGTTGATGCTTTGAATCAGTCACAGATTCTAATGTTCCCTGGTGGATTTAGTGCAGGTGATGAGCCAGATGGTTCGGCGAAGTTCTTTGCTACAGCATTTAGAAATCCAAAGATTGAAGAAGCAGTAACAAAACTATTAAATGAGAGAGATGGTTTGGCACTCGGTATCTGTAACGGATTCCAGGCTCTAATCAAACTTGGTCTTGTTCCAAACGGAGAGATTACAGGTCAGAACGAGCAGGCGCCAACACTTACATACAACACAATCAACCGTCACGTATCAAAGATGGTTTACACAAAGGTTGTTTCAAACAAATCACCATGGCTTCAGAAGGCTGAGTTGGGCGGAGTTTACACAAACCCTGCTTCACACGGTGAGGGAAGATTTGTAGCACCTAAGGAAGTGTTGGACGAGTTATTCGCAAACGGTCAGGTTGCTACACAGTACGTGAACGAAGCCGGCATTCCAACAATGGATGAAGAGTGGAATGTAAACGGTTCATATATGGCTATCGAAGGTATCACAAGTCCAGACGGTAGATGCTTCGGTAAGATGGCTCACATTGAGCGTAAAGGTAGAAGCGTAAACAAGA
>CAMZGB010000015.1 GCA_947306285.1 uncultured Lachnospira sp. | reverse complement strand
TATCGTATTCGATCTCTGGGAAGATAATCTGTTCTTTAATACCAAGAGCATAATTACCTCTTCCGTCGAATGCGTTTGGATTAACTCCTCTAAAGTCACGTACACGAGGAAGTGCAAGGTTTACAAGTCTATCTAAGAATTCATACATCTTGTCTCCTCTAAGTGTAACTTTACATCCGATAGGCTGACCTTCTCTTAACTTAAAGTTAGCTACTGATTTTTTAGCTTTAGCGATAACTGCCTTTTGGCCTGTGATAGCTTCAAGGTCTGCTACTGCGCCGTCAAGAATCTTAGCATTCTCTTTAGCTTCGCCCACGCCCATGTTTACAACAATCTTTTCGATCTTAGGGATTTCCATATCGTTTTTGTATTCAAACTTTTTCTTCATCTCACCCTTGATCTCATTTAGGTATGTATCTTTTAATCTACTCAACGTTTGGACCTCCCTTCATTAATCTAGTTCTTCGCCAGTCTTCTTAGCGAAACGAACTTTCTTTCCATCTTTTCCGTCTTTATATCCTACTCTTGTAACTTGTCCCTTTACAGAGATCATTACGTTTGAAGCATCGATATAATCTTCCTGTGTAACAATACCACCGTTTTGGTTTTCAGCGTTTGGCTTCATGTGCTTTGTACGCATAGCCACACCTTCTACCTTAACTCTGTTATTGTCCACATCTACTGAAAGAACTTTACCTTCAGTACCTTTATACTTTCCAGCGATAACTTTAACTTCATCGCCTTTTCTAATCTTCATCTTTGACATCTTGCTACCTCCTATAATACCTCAGGTGCAAGTGAAACTATTCTCATGAAAGATTTCTCTCTCAATTCTCTTGCAACTGGTCCAAAGATACGTGTTCCTCTTGGAGTCATATCTTCTCTTAATATTACAGCAGCGTTTTCGTCAAACTTGATGTATGAACCATCACTACGACGAGCGCCTTTAACAGTACGAACTACTACGGCTCTTACGATGTCACCCTTTTTAACTTCACCACCTGGTGTAGCATCTTTAACAGTGGCAACGATAATATCGCCGATATTAGCATATCTTCTAGTAGATCCGCCCAACACTCTGATTGTAAGTAATTCTTTAGCACCTGTATTATCAGCTACTTTAAGTCTACTTTCCTGTTGAATCATGCTGTATTCCTCCTTCTTTTTCCTAACGAAAGCTTATTTAGCCTTCTCAATAATTTCAACAAGTCTCCATCTCTTATCTTTAGACAAAGGTCTTGTCTCCATAACTTTTACTGTATCACCGATACCGCACTGGTTTTCTTCATCGTGAGCTTTTAACTTATAAGTTCTCTTCACGATTTTGTTGTACAAAGGATGCTTTACATGATCCTCGATAGCAACTGTGATAGTTTTGTCCATCTTGTCGCTAGTAACTTTACCTGTACGTGTTTTTCTTAAATTTCTTTCCACAACAATTCTCCTTTCCTACAAACTCTTACGCGTTTTCTTTCTCAACGATAACAGTTTGAATTCTGGCAATGTTTCTTCTTACATCTTTAATTCTGCTTGTGTTATCTAGCTGATTTGTTGCGTTCTGGAATCTTAAATTAAATAATTCCTTCTTAGCAGCTACTAATTCATCTTGAAGTTCTGTAGCTGATTTTCTCTTTAAATCTTCTACATATTGCTTACTTTTCACTGTCATCACCGCCTTCTAGTTCCTCGCGTGACACAACCTTACACTTGAGTGGTAATTTGTGAACAGCAAGTCTTAGAGCCTCTCTAGCATCTTCGTCGTTCTCGATGTCGATTTCGAAAAGAACTCTACCTGGTTTAACAACTGCTACCCAGTACTCTACTGCACCTTTACCTTTACCCATACGTGTTTCAGCAGGATGTGCTGTAACAGGTTTGTCTGGGAAAATTTTGATCCAAACTTGGCCACCACGCTTTACGTAACGAGTCATAGCTACACGGGCTGCCTCTATCTGGTTAGACTTGATCCATGCAGGTTCCAAAGCCACAATACCGTGTGTACCGTTAGTAATCTTGTTACCTCTTGTAGCTTTACCCTTCATAGAACCTCTAAACTGTTTTCTATGTTTAACTCTTTTTGGCATTAACATTATTTCTTACCTCCTTCTTTAGTTGGAAGTACTTCGCCGTTATAAATCCAAACCTTAACACCTACTTTACCGTAAGTTGTGTCTGCTTCAGCGAATCCAAATTCAATGTCAGCACGAAGTGTCTGTAGTGGGATTGTTCCCTCGCTGTAGAACTCTGTACGAGCCATATCAGCACCACCTAGACGACCAGATACTGATGTCTTAATACCTAAAGCTCCAGCCTTAAGTGATCTAGACATACAAGACTTCATAGCTCTTCTGAATGAGATACGATTCTCTAGCTGTTGAGCAATGTTCTCTGCAACTAGCTGTGCATCCTTATCAGGTCTCTTAACGTCTTTTACGTCCATGAATAACTTCTTATCAGTCATCTTCTGAACTTCTGCTTTAATCTTCTCTATCTCAGCGCCACCTTTACCGATAACAAGACCAGGCTTAGCTGTATAAATGTTTACTCTTACACGGTCAGTTGATCTCTCGATTTCAATCTTTGAGATGCCTGTTCCGTAAAGTTTGTTCTTAAGGAATTTTCTAATTTCGTAGTCTTCAACTAGGTTATCAGCGAAATCTTTCTCTGCATACCATTTTGAATCCCAGTCTTTGATAATTCCGACTCTTAATCCGTGTGGATTAACTTTCTGTCCCATGCTTTGCCTCCCTTCTTATCTTTCGTCGAGCACGATTGTGATGTGGCTGTTTCTCTTTAAGATTCTGTAAGCCCTACCCTGTGCTCTTGGTTTAATACGCTTCATTGTAGGTGCTGCACTAGCGTAGCACTCTGCAATGTATAATTTACTAGTGTCCATGTTGTTATTGTTTTCAGCATTTGCAATAGCTGAGTTCAATAACTTCAAAATTACTGATGATGCTTTTCTTGGGTTGTATGTGAGAATACCAATTGCAGTCTCAACATCTTTGCCTCTGATAGCATCAAGTACGAAACATGCCTTTTGAGTACTAATTCTTGCAAAAGAAAGTTTTGCTGAAGGTCTAGTATCTTTTTCGGCGTTTCTTTTTCTCTTTATCTCAGATCTATGTCCTTTTGCCATAGACTTGGCCTCCTTTCAAAAATCAATTATTCTGCTTTGCTCTCGTTCTTATTGTGTCCTCTAAATGTTCTAGTAGGAACAAACTCACCAAGTTTGTTTCCAACCATATCCTCTGTAATGTATACAGGAACATGTTTTCTACCATCATGGACAGCAATAGTATGTCCAACCATCTGTGGGTAAATTGTTGAACGTCTTGACCAAGTCTTAATAACTGACTTCTCGCCAGATTCGTTCATAGCTTCAATCTTCTTTAATAAGCTCTCATCCGCAAATGGGCCTTTTTTTAATGATCTTGACATTAGTTCCTACCTCCTTATTTCATATTGCTTCCGTCACGTCTTCTAATAATCATCTTGTTAGACTTCTTATTCTTCTTACGAGTCTTCAAACCAAGTGCTGGTTTACCCCATGGTGTACATGGACCTGGACGACCGATTGGTGCACGTCCTTCACCACCACCGTGAGGGTGATCATTAGGGTTCATAACAGAACCACGAACGGTAGGTCTAATACCCATATTACGCTTACGTCCTGCTTTACCAATGTTTACAAGACCGTGCTCGATATTTCCTACTGTACCAACTGTTGCTCTACAAATTACAGGAACCAATCTCATCTCGCCTGATGGAAGTCTAAGTGTTGCATATTTGCCTTCCTTAGCCATAAGCTGTGCTGTACCACCTGCTGAACGAACTAGCTGTCCGCCCTTGCCAGGATACAACTCGATGTTGTGGATCTCTGTACCGACAGGAATCTCTGAAAGTGGTAAGCAGTTTCCTACTTTCACTTCAGCTTTCTCGCCGCTCATTACTTTATCTCCTACCTTAAGTCCTTCTGGAGCTATGATGTATGACTTCTCACCATCAGCGTAGCAAATAAGTGCAATGTTAGCTGTACGGTTTGGGTCATATTCGATGCTCACTACTCTAGCAGGGATATCATCTTTTGTGTTTCTCTTAAAATCAATAATTCTGTATTTTCTTCTAGAACCACCACCGTGATGTCTTACAGTGATTTTACCTTGGTTGTTACGACCAGCGTTCTTCTTCAGAGATGATGTAAGTGACTTCTCTGGAGAGTCTTTAGTAATCTCTTTGTTATCTAGCTGAGTCATAGCTCTTCTAGAAGGTGTATATGGGTTAAATGTTTTAATTCCCATTGTATTTCTCCTTTCAATCCATTTATTATCACGCTTGTGTTGCGTATAGTTTGTGCAATCTTTCTTCTATATAAGATGTATCTTATAGTCCTGCGAAGATTTCGATATCTGCACTGTCTTCTGTTAACTGAACGATAGCTTTCTTTCTGTCTGCAGTTCTACCTGTTGTATAACCACGTCTCTTGTTCTTTCCGCTTAAGTTCATTGTGTTAACTTTCTCTACCTTTGCACCTTCAAACATTCTCTCTACTGCGTCCTTAACCTGAACCTTAGTAGCGTCTTGGTGCACATAGAATGTATACTTTTTATCTGCCATTGCGTTCATACTCTTCTCTGTAATTACAGGCTCGAATATAACGTCATAATATTTAATATCTGCCATTATGCGTACACCTCCTCTATAGTCTTAACAGCATCCTGTGTAACTATAACTGTGTCGTACTTTAGAATGTCATATACGTTGATAGTGTTTGTGCTTGCTGTCTTTACTGTAGGAATGTTTGCTGCTGACTTAACTACGTTAGCGTCATTATCGTTAATAACAACTAATGCCTTATCAGCCTCTAAGTTCTTCATCACCTGTGCAAATTCCTTTGTCTTTGGTGCGTCGAACTTCAATTCGTCAACGACGATAAACTTTCCTTCTTCAACTCTTGATGTCAATGCTGACTTAAGAGCAATTCTCTTTTCCTTCTTATTCATTTTCTTTGAATAATCTCTTGGTGTTGGAGCAAATACTACTCCACCGCCTGTCCACTGAGGAGATCTGATAGAACCCTGTCTAGCGTGACCAGTTCCCTTTTGTCTCCAAGGCTTTCTGCCTCCGCCTCGAACTTCTGAACGAGTCTTGGCTTTCTGTGTACCTTGACGGTCATTTGCAAGTTGAGTGACTACTGCCTGATGTACAAGGTGTTCATTAATCTCAACACCGAAGATAGCATCGTTAAGCTTCATCTTTCCAACTTCGCTTCCTTCCATATTTAAAACAGATACTTCTGCCATCTGAATGTCCTCCTTTCAAAAATCCTTAAGCTTTCACAGTTTCCTTAATTGTAACTAGCGCTTTCTTTGGTCCTGGTACAGCACCCTTTACTAATAGTAAGTCTTTGCTTGGGTCAACCTTAACAACCAATAGGTTTTGTGTAGTAACTTTCTTACCACCCATGTGACCAGGCATCTTCTTACCCTTGAACACTCTACCTGGAGATGAACATGAACCGTTTGAACCAGCATGTCTGTGGTATTTAGAACCGTGAGTCATAGGTCCGCGTGACTGTCCGTGTCTCTTAATAGCGCCCTGGAAACCTTTTCCTTTTGCGATTGCTGTAGCGTCAATCTTGTCGCCTTCTTCGAAGATGTCAACAGTGATCTCATCTGCTACTGAGTAATCTCCCTCAAGTTTCAACTCTCTTACATATCTCTTGTAAGAAACCTTAGCCTTATCAAACATTCCCTTAACTGGCTTGTTGATAAGCTTTTCTCTGATGTCCTCAAATCCAACCTGAAGAGCGTCATATCCATCGTTCTCAACTGTCTTAACCTGTGTTACTACACAAGGGCCAGCCTGAAGAACTGTTACTGGAATAAGTTCGCCGTTCTCGCCAAAGATCTGAGTCATTCCAACTTTCTTAGCTAAAATAGCTTTCTTCATATTAACTTACCTCCTGTTAATTTACAGCGGATCGATTTCTCGATCATTCCATTGATTAATAAGATGATAATTCTAAAATCACCTTACCTGATGTTTCTCTTCCTTATATATAGAAGAAACACATCAAAAATTAAGATGATTTATTTTTCTTTCATCTTAATGTCGATATAAACACCTGCTGGCATCTCTAGTCTTGAAAGACTATCAACAGCCTTCTGTGTAGGCATGTTTATATCAATTAGTCTCTTGTGAGTTCTCTGTTCAAACTGCTCTCTAGAATCTTTGTACTTGTGTACAGCTCTAAGAATAGTAACTACTTCTTTCTTAGTAGGTAGTGGAATTGGTCCGCTAACCTCAGATCCTGCTTTCTTTGCAGTTTCAACAATTTTCTTTGCTGATTGATCAACTAATTTGTGATCATAAGCCTTAAGTGTAATTCTCATTACTTGTGCCATAAAAAAAGTCGCCTCCTTTTCGTACTATTTAGCACGACAAGCGGTGACCGTACAACCTATCCGTGTGTGTCATAATTATATACATATAACTTTCACACGTTGTTTCCACTCTTTTGGTGGACTCTGTGTCTGTACAGTGACTTGTCGTCAGTTTCCTAACATGACATTCGCTCCGCGTAAAAACCTACGTTATATCGTACGTTTGTAACTGCTTTATAACGTAGCAACCTCACGCATCCACGCTATCAATGTCACAGCAAGAAATAGTATACAATAGGTTTATATAAAATGCAAGTGGAAATTCAACAAAAAAGAAAAGTTTTAGAATCACGAAAATCCCCAAACTTTTCTTATTTGATAAACAAAATATTTGTTTTTTGCAAAAGAAAAAGGTGTATCTTACGATACACCTTTAACTTTCGTTAAATTATTTCTTAATTTTAACTTTTTTAACTTTGCTCCATTTACCGAAAATCTTCTTTCCGTTGAAGACTTTGTAAGCTCTTACGCGAACATACAATTTCTTCTTTTTCTTGAGCTTCTTGTTCTTGATAACAAGCTTAGCTTTGTTCTTCTTAACGTACTTCTTAACAATAGCTTTCTTGTTCTTCTTAGCCTTCTTCTTATTCTTGAAGACACGAACTTGATATCCCTTAACACCTTTGATCTTCTTGATCTTTACAGTTAATTTCTTAGCTGATTTTTTCTTATAAGCTTTTTTGATCTTAACTTTACCAGGTGCCTTTGGCTTAGCTGTTGCTTTAGTTGTTGTTACAACAGGCGCCACAGTTGTGACAGGTGCCTTTGTTGTTTCTGGAGCTATTGTAGTAGGCTCTTGAGCTGTTGTAGTCTCACCAGGTCTTACTGTAACAGTAACCTTTGCTGTAAGCTCACCTTCATAGTGTCCGATACCAGTAACCTTAGCTTCTAATTCGTAAGTACCAACATCTTTAACTTTAGGCTTAACAACAGTGTAGTCTACGCCTTCCTTCAAAGTCTCACCTTCATACTTAACAACAACATCTACTTCTTGTTCTGCACCAGTATAAACAACTTCTGCAGACACAGCAGCAACTGTTGTCTTAGTAGGGTCAAGTTTTTTCTTCTCTGGACTCTTAGTAGCTGCGCCAACTGCGAAAGATGATGCAACTAATGTCATGACAATAAGAGCAGCAAGAATTTTCTTAACTTGTTTCATTAGTCTGTTTCCTCCTTTTAAAAATACATATGTATTAGTAAAACTAATCTTGTATAGTTTACCACACAAAAATAGCATTTACAAGCCTTTTTTTACTATTTTTTTAATATTTTATCACTTTTTTATTGCCCTTTTTATTCTGCCTAAAAAGTGTCTTATCTTCTTATATAAAAGCCTGATTGGGAACGAATAGTGCCATACTCTAACGTATAATTTATATCCGAAACCACCCATATTTACTGGCTTTGCATTTGCCAGATCCTTTGCATTTGCTCCGCCAACACTCTTTGGATTTCTGTAAAACTCTGTAAGTACCGCTAAAATCTCGTCATTTTTGACGTATTCTTTCTCAGTGCAATTATCACCTCTTATTACATAGCCGTCCGACTGCACTTTAATTACTCTGTGAAGAACATACTGCTCTTCTCTTTTATACAGAGGCACATCATATTTCTTAAGCCTGTCTGTTGCTGGTTTTAGCACTATAGTATCTCTCCTATTTCGAAGCATAGGATACATACTAACACCCACAGTAGTTCCCGCAAAAAAGCCCTGTCTTTTTATAACATCTTCAATTTTTACATTGCCATCAAATTGATTCATATAAAACCTTACTAGTCAACAATAAAACCTTTGTCTTTCATGTCCGCAACGAAATTGCTAACACTATTCTTCGCTCTCTCTTCATCCACATCATACTCGTTCACGATAAAGTCCACAATCTCCTGCTCAGATTTGCCAGCTGCCACGCCTTCCCAGATATCTTTTCCAGTCTCATTAAGCTTGATCATACCAGAAAAAGTCTCGCTAGCTTCTCCAGTGGATACTACTACCGTCTGTCCCATTATATCTCTTATTACAAAACCGTCTTTAATCTTCATTTTTTCTCCAATCGTTTTAGTCTTCTTTACTATTCTCCCAGTCATCGCCTGTCATCATTTCAAAGCTACATTTTCCTGCCTCTTCTGAAATATCGCAAGTTAGTTTATAAAACGGAACTCTCTCCGCCATCTTCGAAAACAAATCAATAACCTGGAGTAGTTTTGGATCAGCCATTGTCATATATAGCTGCCTTATAAAGAACTCTATATATTCGCCTGGGTTAATTCTTTCAATAGAATTGCTCTGGCCACGCTCCACCATACAAACCGCCGCCAAAGGTGCGCTAGTGTTAATCTGCCATCCTTCTTTACCACACCATGGGGTTCCATGCACATAGACCTTGTCTTCGTCGAAGGTAACCTGCGGTTTATCTCCATTGATAATTTTTAGTTTATCACCTAAGTGTTTCTTCCATATAGAGATGTGCGTGGTTTTACCTGTACCACTAGGCGCAGTAAATACATAAGCCTTTCCTTCATATTCCACAGTAGCTCCGTGCATGAGAAGCATCCCGTAATCAGGAAGCATTGATGCAATCTTTGACATAATACATCCATACTCGATGTAATAGTCATCTACATCCAACTGCACTCTTTCAATCCACTCTTCAAGCTCCTTATCAGTACAAGAAATCTGAATTATTTCATCAGATTTCTCTACTTCCCCTTCGGGTAAAATGTAATCCTTAAACATTCTCTCAGTAAAAGGATACTCATATTTAATTTCGTAGTTCATGCCAGCGACCTGGCAGTACAAAGTTTTTTTATCCATCTATTATAGGCCCAAATCTGTTATCATCGTCGTTTTCCTCTATATCGAAGTTGCCCTTTTTATTACTCTTCTTGCTATTACTCTTTTTGTCCGAACTCTTCTTGCTTCCACTATCCTTCTTGGAGCTATTAGAGTTTTTCTTAGAGCTCTTGTTTGACTTTTTGTTATTAGATTTACTAGATGATTTTTTAGAATCACTCTTGTTATTGCTTCCTGAATCAACTAGATCGCCAATATTTTCTCCATCTCCATTTGATGAATTACTTGCCTTGCTCTTATTTGACTTAGAGTCTTTACTATCTTTGTCTTCATTTTCATCTTTATTATTTTTGATGATATCTTCTGCACTTACAGTACTTCCATTTTCATCAACAAAAGTGGCCGCTTGTTTTGCTCCCTTTGGAGGAGTCTTTTCTTCGCTACCACTCTTTTTACTTCCACAACCAGAAAAAGCTAGTGCTGAAACCACTAACACTATCATTAATAATCTGCTTGATTTGAACAAATATTTTTTCATTTTTATTCTCCTTATTTATGTGCTATAAAACTAGCAATCGTTCTTTAAAATATCTAGTATAATATTAAAGTTTTTAGCCGATTATTGCAAGTGAATTCGTTGCAAAACACCTTTGTTTTATCATAATTTTTAGCAACAAAAAAGTACCACACTTTTTCAAGTGTGGTACTTAATTTTTAATGATTAATCGTAAAGACCAGTAACGTTCTCGTCACCGCCTCCTGCTCCAGGTTCACCCTGAGTTTCACTAACATCCATAGTAGTAATCAAAGCATCTAGCTCGATTAATTCTGCTTCTGGATTAACAAAAAACTTTTTCATAATGCATTACTCCTTTTCATTAATAATGATATCATTCAATAAGTATATTAGCACATCCTATAAGCAATTTCAACTGTTTTTTTTACCCAATAATTGGGCCGAATCCACCACCGCCAGGACGAGTTTCATCATCTATACTCTCAATATCTTGACGCGTAACTATTTCATCCATTTGAATTAATTCTATTTTTGGTTCTTCAAACTTTTTCATAGTTATGTGATCCTTTTCTAATCAATAATTCTTATAAAATAATATACTTTAAAACTGTGATTAAATAATGATTATGACTGAGGATATGTTCCTGCTGCACCTGTTACTGTTGTGCCGTCAGCTGTTACAAAGTAAGGTGTAATATTCCAAGACATAGTCTTACCACTTTCCAAACCATCTACAGTATATGTAAAGAAGTAGTTTGATTCAGGACTGAAGATTGTTGGATAAACTGTTTCTCCACCTGCTTTTACAGCTGAATATAGTTTCTTAGCTGCTCTTGATTTATTTGTGATACTATGTCCATCATATGAACCATTAATGATAAATCCAGCACTTTCATAATCAGCACAATCTACTGAGCTTAAGAATCTAATAGCTGTTCCATCTGTTGCCTTCTGGAATTTAACAGGTCCTAATACAGCTTCGTCGATAAACTTAGCATATGCATATCCTGTAGTTGCTGTATATGGTGTATCAAAGTCAGGATCCTCATACCATCCAGCAAATACCTTACCTTCTTTTGTAGGATATGAAGCTGGTGTAGTTGATTTATATTCCTCTACGTCATAAATATTTGATGCTGTATTCTTAACCTGAACAGTATATGTGCTACCTGCAACTACTTCTACATCATTAACTGCATAAGTCAATTTATCTAATGCAACCCAGAATCCAGCTCCCTGAATTTGAGTTTCTTCTACGCCATTAACTCTTACTGAACTAATTCCTGCTGGAACATTCATATAAATACCAGTATTTTCTCCTGCTGTTTGATAGTTAACAACATTTAATCCAGAACTCTTAGTCTGTTCATTGTAGTAATAGTCATCAGTATTAGCTACCTTTTTCCATGGATCCGCTGTAGTTGTCTCAGGTGTCTCTGTAGTAGGTGCAGTTGGATCTACTGTTGTTGTCTCTGGATCTGTTTTTAATGGACAATAGATAATAATTTTTGCTGTTCCACCATTCCAAGAAACATCAATTTCATTATATTTTCTATCTAAATAATCTGCACAGTTAAGACATCTTAAACCTGCTCCTTCGATAGTTACACTATTTGCTTTTCCATTTATAGTTGCTGACAACTGATCAGCTGACCAGCCACCTCCTGCAATATATAATTCACTAAATCCTGCATTTTGGAATTGACATGGGCTTAATGTATCTTGTGGACCACTTGCCACAGCATACTGTGAACCCTTAAGTGTCTGATCAAATTCTGGGTTTTGATTATTAGTTATATCTTTATAATCTAAATCAGCATATGGATTTGTTGTTGGTTCCGGAGCTACTGTTGTTGGCTCTGGAGCTACAGTTGTTTCTTCTGCAGTTGTAACTTCTTCTGTTGTAGTCTCTTCAACTACTGTAAATGTTTTGATAGCTGCTACATGTTGTCCTGAATAGCAAGCAACTACTCTATACTGACCTGCTGGAAGACCACCAGAAATGTAATCTAAAACATTTTCAGTTCCTGCTGCGTCTTTAAAGTAGTAACCACCAAAACCGAAAGTATCTAAAGGTGCTGGATCAGTCATATCAAATACACCGAGCCAAGCCTTACAAGCATTCGATGATGCTGTAACGTTGATAGGTTGACCTTCTGTATAAGTTTTATCTTCCCTATCTAGGCTAACATTCATAGTAACTGGCTCAATTGTAATATCTTTTGTAGCTGTTATGCCACTGCTTTCGTGTATTGCTAATGTATAACTTCCACCATTATCAAAATCAATCCAATCAGAGATTTCATACTGCTTTTCTGTAGTAAAAATGTCTACTGGTGTGTTTTTGTAATCACTAATATAATACCACCAATAACTATTTGTATTAGTAGCATGATAATCATGTAATCCTACCCATGCTCCACTGTCGTCAGAATCAGCTGTAACCATCATAGGTTCATCCAAACAGTAAGTTTCTTTATCTGATGATAACGAAACACCTGCATTTGCATTAACAAAACTAATTCCTGTCATTAGTGACATTACTAACGCAAAACAACTTACGATAGCTATCACTTTTGTTCTAAATGTTTTTTTCATTGTTTTCTAATCTCCTCTCACAATGTGAATTCTTAGAGTGTAACAATATAAATGTCCACTCACAGATATGACTATTTTACAAAAAAAACACCACCATAAAAAGTGATATTTTTTTACCAGGGTGCATTTTTTCATAACAAAAAATGGAGCCGCGTAATCGCGACTCCATTTGAATATTATTGTCATTCTATGACTGTGAAACTGGATATGTTCCTGCTGCACCTGTTACTGTCGTACCATCTTCTGTTACGAAATAAGGTGTAACATTCCATGTCATACCTGCAATCTTGTCAGCCTCTAAACCACCTACAGTATATGTAAAGAAGTAATTTGATTCAGGACTAAAGATTGTTGGTAATTTCTTCTGTCCATCCGCCATAACTGCTTTATACAATGTCTTAGCTGCTCTTGATTTATTTGTAATAGTATGTCCATCATATGTACCACTAATAATAAATCCGGCACTTTCATAATCCGCATTATCTACTGTACTTAAGAAACGAATTGCAGTACCATCTGTTGCCAACTGGAATTTAACAGGTCCTAATACCTTTTCATCGATAAACTTAGCATATGCATATCCAGTATTTTCCATATATGGTTCGATGCATGTATCATCTGTATACCAACCAGCAAAGATTTTACCTTCTGGAGCATCAGGATATGTACCTGTTGCTTTGTAATCAGTTACATCGTAGAATCCTTCTACCTCACCGCCGAATACTGCTAACTCATAAGGCGAAATACCATATGCTTCAGCGTTTCCACTCCAGCCAGTAACTACTACCTTAACATATCTAGCGTTAACGCCAATCTCTTTAGATAGTTTAATAACCGCTTTGTTGTTATCAAGACCAGTAACTGTAGCTACAGGATCATCTCCGTAAACTCCATCAGTTCCAGCTGTATAGATTTCATAAGATGTAGCATTTGATGCTTCCCAACTTACTAACACTGTTTCTACTGTGAAGTATCCTTCTAGATCTACTGCAAACCATGTATTATCTACCGTCTTGTTTGCTTGCCATCTAGAATCTTTATTACCATCACAGAAGTTTCCAGCTGTACCTTCATTATTTCCTTCTGCTACTAATGGTGTCTTCTGATAAGCCAAGTTTTCTGATGTGTTAATCTTAGCCATATACTCTTGAATCTCTTTTTCTTCTGGTGTAAGACCAGGAATAGTAATTTCTACTTCACCATATCCCGTCTGTTGATCCCAAGCATCATATGATTCTACGATAAGTTTATAAGTTTCGCCTTCTTCTATCTGAATGCTATTGTCTCTTGAATGAGAAACTTGATCAACACCTACCATAGGCTGTCCAGCCTGCACATTGAAGTCCCAACCATTTGCTGCAATTGGACTATTACCATCAGCTACACTATCAATATACGCATATGCATATTGTGTACCTGCAGGATTTGACCAACTAGCCCAAATATTATGGTTAGCTTCAATCTGTGCTGTGTTTGGTGTAATTGTAATATCCTGAACTACAGGAGGATCTGGTTTAACCTGTTCCTCAACATCCAATGTCAATGTATATTGACCTGCTGGCAAAATATAACCTGTTCCTTTGCAGAACTGATATGAAGTAACTTCACTAGCTACCTTTTCATCTAATACTATATCGCCAGCTTTAAGTGTTATTTTATACGCCTTTGTATTATCTAAATTAGAAGCCTTATAGCATACCTGTGTTAAATATTCATCATTCTGTGTACTGTTAACAACAGTAATTGGAACACTATATGGGTCTTGCGAAGTCTGGCTAACTGTAATATCAGCTGTTTGTCCAGCACTCCAATTTCCAGCATAAATAGCTGAAATACCTTCAGTATTGTAAGATGCTCCCGATCCTACTTCGAAAGAACCATCGGCTTTACGTGCTAGCCAACCACCATTTGTATCAATTGTTGATGGTGCTTCAGTAGTCACCTCAGTTGGTGCCTCTGTTGGAGCCTCTGTCTCACCTGTAGGTGCTTCAGTTGGTTCCTCTGTAGGTTCCTCAGTTGGTGCTTCTGTAGGATCATCTGATCCCTCTGTATTCATAATCTCAATATATGAAGTACCAAGTCCTTGAGTAATTGTTACTTCATTTATCTTCTTAGTCATTGCTGACAAATAAACTACAAAACCTGCACCGTCGATTGCAGCAACACCTGATGTAACTCCGTTTACGTCAACCTGTGAAATACCTGCAGGAACTGTAATATATACACCATCTTCCGCAGCCCAACCTGGCTTCTGGATATTTACTACATTACTGATGTTCTGCTTTGTAGTGTTGTTATAATACCATTGGTTTGCAGCACCACCTTGAATTTCTTTCCAAGGATTTGCTGTAGTAGGTTCTGTTGTTGGTGCACTAGGATCTTGTGTGGTAGTAGGTCCTTCTTCACCATCCTCATAATAAACATAAGCTGTTGTAGAACCACCAGCATATGTAATATTAATCTCTGTCACTTTCTTAGTGAAGTTCGAAAGATATATAACTGCTCCAGCTCCGTCAACTGCATAGCCATCAACATCCATTTGGATACCAGCAGCTGGGAATGTACAGTAAATACCTGCTTCGTCAGCCCAGCCTGGCTTCTGAATGTTTACTACACTTCCGTCTTCGCAGTAATATTTGTACTTATTAGAATACTGTCCTCCACCTGCGCCATCACCTAAATAACTGATTGTACTCCAATCAGGAGCATCAGCTTTAGTGTCAGCAGTTGGAACAAATACAAGTCCTGCAACTACCATAGCTACCGCACAAACAACTGCAATAACTTTTCTAGAAAATCTTGATAATTTCATTTGATTTTTCTCCTTCCGTTTCCATTTTAGAGTATGCCCCGTCATAAAAACGCACACTCCTATAGATAATATAATTTTATAAAATAATTGCATTATATAAAAGTGGTGTTTTTTTATAAATGGGTCTATTTTTTTTATTATTTTTCGTTATTTATTTCACAAAAAATGGAGCCGCTAAATAGCGACTCCATCGAATTATTCTTTATTAAGCTTCTGGCCATTCTCCTGCTATACCTGTAACTGTTGTACCATCTGCTGTCACAAAGTATGGTGTAACGTTCCAAGTCATATCTTTACCACTTTCCAAACCATCTACAGTATATGTAAAGAAGTAATTAGACTCAGGACTAAAGATTGTTGGGTATACTATAATTCCACCAGCTTTTACGCCCTCATATAACTTCTTGGCTGCTCTTGTTTTATTTGTAATAGAATGTCCATCATAACTACCACTAATTATGAATCCAGCACTTTGGTAATCTGTACAATCAACTGAGCTTAAGAAACGAATTGCTGTTCCATCAGTTGCTTGCTGGAATTTAACAGGACCTAACACATCTTCGTCAATGAATTTAGCATAAGCTACGCCTGTAGTTTCTGTATATGCTGTAGTACATGTATCATCTGTAAACCATCCTGCGAATACTTTTCCATATCTTGTTGGGTATGTACCTTGTGCTTTGTAATCTGTTACGTCAATATAATTACTTTCATCTTCATTGTATGGAGTGAGTGTAAATTCAGCATGAGCTGCATAACTGCAATAGAATTGGAAATAGACACTTCCCGATGATGGAGCCTCATACGTTAAGACAATATCTACATCTCCTCCAACATCACCTTCTTTAGTTCCTATAGAATACTTTTCACTCGTAGCTATGGTTTGTTCATTTGCCGAATTTTTTATTTTTATTTGAATATTCTTACTTTGATATCTCGAACACGCTACATTATAAATCATCTTGTATGTTTTTCCTGAAACTACAGGAATGGCTGGAGTAATAGCTTGAACCCCACTATCATCACTATCCACATATTTTCCATTCATCAAATGTAACGACTCATCTAATGATCTTCCACCTTTATATTGTGAACCAGTGTGACTACTTCCAAATCTATATTGGAAACCGTCATTATTACCATACACGTAATTAAAACTACTATATGTGGTTACATCCTGCCATGCATCTGGATCTACCGTAGTGGTTTCCGGAATAGCTGTTGTAGGCTCTGGTGCTCCTGTTGTTGTTTCTGACTGTTTAGTAATAGATATATCAGAAATTGTAATTGATCCAGCTTTTGACCAACCACTCGCAAACATGATAGTTATATAACTCTTTGTAGGAGTAAACGTAGTGCTCCACACAATATCTTGATTAGGTGTATGAGATATATCACCTTTAGCAATAATAGTTGTTGCTGGATTACTAGTACTATCATAACAAGTCTTTCCATCAAATGCTTGCAAATGCATATTCTTATACTCTACTGATGTATTCAATGTAGCAGTTATAACATATGTTTCTCCTGCTTCCACATTTACTTTTGGCGATTCAATTCTTACATCATAATCACGGTCTTTGTAGGCCGCAACTGTTGTAGTTATGGTATCCGATAGTGTTGCTCCACCGTCAACTGTTCCACCAGCAGTAAGTCTAACGTGCCAACTACTTGTTCCATCAGGAACCCAAGTTGACTCAGGAACTACAGTGGATGCATCAATAGTCTTAGGCACAAAATAATTGCCCACCAAAACAAGCGCTATAGCAATAACTACAGCAATAAACTGTTTACTAAATCTTTTTAGCTTCATAATTAATCTCCCCTTTTATTTAGTTTTTTAATCCGATTCTCTGTTCATTCCACACGGGAACGAACCTACATAGGAACATATTAACCCAATCAAAATATATAGTTAAGTACCTATATTATATAGGTATCATTTTTTGAAGTGGGGTCTGATTTTTTATGAAGAAATATAGACTAGCTCGTTAATACAAACATAAAAAATGGAGCCGCATAATTGCGACTCCATTTGAATACTATCGTTATTTTATGGCTGTGACACAGGCCATTGTGCTGTTGTACCTGTTACCTTTGTACCATCTGGTGTTTGATAGTACGGTGTAACGCTCCATGTCATATCTTGAATCTTATCTGGATCTAAACCATCAATAGTATATGTAAAGAAATATTTTGAATCATCATTTTCAAATGCTGTTTTCGGACGTTCCTTCTGTCCATCAGCCATAACTGCCATATACAACTTTGTAGATGTTCTCGTTTTGTCTGTAATAGTATGGCCATCATATGTACCATTAATGATAAATCCAGCACCTTCATGCTTATCACAATCTACTGTGCTCAAGAATCGAATAGCCGTACCATCATTGGCTAACTGGAATTTACCAGTCAATGCCTTTTCATCAATAAACTTAGGATAAGCATATCCATCCTCGTCCATATATGATTCAGTAAGTGTTTCGTCTGTAAACCAACCGGCAAAGATTTTGCCTTCCATTGTT
>CAMZGB010000014.1 GCA_947306285.1 uncultured Lachnospira sp. | reverse complement strand
TAAGCAGTATGAGTGGAAAGACAAACTTCAACACTCCAGATGCTTTGCAGGAGACGGGTGTGTTGGGACTAGCGAGTGACTTGGTTGATGTTGATTCGAAATACGACGGAGTTTCAAAATACTTGCTTGGTCGAGTGATGGTAGTTGATACAATTGATCATGCTATTTCAATTGCTAGAAAATATAAATATAAAGTTCGTATTGTTACTTTGGAAGGTGAGTATCTAAATGTTGGTGGATCTATTGCCGGAGGTACATTTAAGAACGCAACTAACTTGCTTGGTAGACGTAGAGAGATTGAGGAGTTAGAAGCAAAAATTAAAGAACTATCTGAACAGAAGATACAGCTTGATAAAGATATTGTAAAAAACGATTCTGAAATTAGCGTTCTAAACGAAGAATTAGCTAAGGTTAATAAAGGACTTCAAGAACAGACAATTCTTAAGAATACTTGCGAAATTAACTTGAAGACTGCAAAAGAAGAAAAAGATAATCTTGTTTTGGAATACGCAGACGTTAACAAAGAAAACGAAGAGATTGCTAACGAGATTAACGATATTAACAAAAACAGTTCAGAACTTAGAAGTAGTTTGTCTGGACAGTCTGATAAGAGTAGCGAGTTAGAAAAAGGTGTTAACGAGAAGAATGAAAAACTCGAAAGCATGCGCAAAGAACTTGATGAGAAAAACACAGCAATTGACGAAGTCAATATTGATATTGCTAACATCAAGACTAAGCATCAGTTTATCTCTGAAAAGATTGATGTATCTGTAAATGCTATTGAATCTTTGACACAAGAGTTGCAAGGGATTGAAGCAAACTCTAAAGAGAACACTGATGAGATTTCTGCTCGAAATGAGGCAATTGAAAACTGTCAGAAAGAAATTGAGACTTCTAAAGAATCAATTGTTCAATTAGAAAAAGATATTGAAGATGCAAAAGCTAAAAAAGAACAGCAGAATAAAGAGCATAAGGAATTCTTCGAGAAACGCGAACAGTTGAATGAGAAGATTACATCATTAGACAAAGAGATTTATCGTTTGACTTCGCAGAAGGAGTCTTTGGAAGAAAAGACGGCCAACAAAGAAGCATATATGTGGGAAGAATATGAACTCACATATAGAAATGCTTTGGAAATGAAGCCTGAGGAAGAACTATCTAAACCAGACATCAAAAACAAAATTACTGAAATTAGACGCGAGATGAGAAGTCTTGGTGATGTAAATATTAATGCCATTGAAGAATACAAAGAAGTTAATGAGCGTTATACATTTATGAAGGCTCAACACGATGATTTGATGGAAGCAAAAGAAAACTTGCTCAAGATTATTGATGAGCTTGAAGTTGGAATGCGTAAGCAATTTAAGGAGAAGTTTGCTGAAATAAAAGTTGAGTTTGATAATGTATTTAAAGAACTCTTTGGCGGTGGTAAAGGTACAATCGAGCTTACTGAAGCTGATGATATTTTGGATGCTGGTATTGATATTATTTCTCAACCACCAGGAAAGAAGTTGCAGAATATGATGCAGTTGTCAGGTGGTGAGAAAGCACTTACAGCTATCAGTTTGATGTTTGCAATTCAGAATTTGAAACCATCTCCATTCTGTTTGCTTGATGAGATTGAGGCAGCGCTTGATGGTACAAACGTTATAAGATTTGCTGATTATTTGCATAAACTTACAACAAATACGCAGTTTATCGTAATTACTCATAGACGAGGAACAATGAATTCAGCAGATAGACTATATGGTATCACGATGCAAGAAAAGGGTATTTCTACACTTGTATCTGTTGACTTACTTGAGAGCACAATGGAAGAGAATCCTTTAGATAAAAAATAGGGAGAATTATGGCGGGAAAGTTTTTTGACAAATTAGTAAATGGATTATCTAAAACTAGAACTAATATTAGTTCTAGTTTTAATAATATTTTCTCTGCGTTCAGTTCCATTGATGACGACTTCTACGAAGAATTAGAAGAGATGCTTATAATGAGTGATATAGGCGTTATGACTACTGAAGAGATAATTGATTCTCTTAAAGATGAAGTGAAAGAAAAAGGAATTAGAGATCCAGAAGAGTGTAGAGATTTATTGAAGGAAAACTTGATTGAGCAAATGGACTTGGGCGAGAACGCATATGATTTTGAAAATGAAAAATCAATTGTACTTGTTATTGGAGTTAATGGTGTTGGTAAAACAACATCTATTGGGAAATTAGCTTGTCAGTTTAAGAATAACGGCAAAGAAGTAATGCTCGCTGCATGTGACACATTTAGAGCGGCCGCAAAAGAGCAATTAGAAGAGTGGGCAAATAGAGCGAATGTATCTATTGTTTCTGGTTCTGAAGGACAAGATCCAGGTTCTGTGTTGTTTGACGCAATCGCTTCTTCTAAAAATAGAAACTCTGATATTATCATTTGCGATACAGCCGGAAGATTACACAATAAAAAGAACTTAATGAATGAGCTTAGTAAACTAGATAAAATTATTAATAAAGAAATGCCAGGAGTAAGACGAGAAAACTTTATTGTACTTGATGCTACTACTGGTCAGAATGCTTTGGCACAGGCTAGAGAGTTTAAAGAATGTGCAGATATTACTGGAGTAATTCTTACAAAAATGGATGGAACAGCTAAAGGTGGAATTGCAATTTCTATTCAGTCTGAACTAGGAATTCCAGTTAAATATATTGGTATTGGTGAGTCTATAGAAGACTTACAGAAATTTGATTCAAATGATTTTGTTGAGGCGTTGTTTGTAGAATGAGTTTAAAAATCAAAAATAACAAAATTAAATATACGCTTTTGTTTGCTATAACGGCGGCTTTAACTTATGTTTATTTCATAATAAATAGTAAGTCGTTTGTTTGGCATGTCGACGGATATGACCAACATATGGTTGCATTGACTTACTATGGTCAATGGCTTCGTCAAATATTTAGAAGTATTTTTATTGATCATACATTTAATATTCCTATGTGGAATTTTACAATAGGTTATGGTGGAGATGTACTTACAACTTTTAACTATTATGTTATTGGTGATCCGTTAAATCTATTGTCAGCTTTTGTGCCAACTAAGTATACAGAATTTTTGTATGCATTCCTTATTCTTGTTCGTATGTATTTGGCTGGATTTTTCTTTATGTACTATACAAGAGAAAGAGGCGTGAAAGGCAATGGTAGAGTAATAGGTGCCATTATATACGTGTTCTGTGTTTACGCAATTCATTCGGGTGTAAGACATCCTTTCTTTATTTTGCCGATGATTTTCTTACCACTAGTGTTAGCTGGATTAGAAAAAATTCTAAAAGGCAAAAAACCTTATCTCTTTATAGTTTCTATAGCTCTATGTGTTATTAGTAACTTCTATTTCTTCTATATGGTAGCAATAATAACTGCGATTTATGCTTTAGTTAGAGTTATATATATTTATAAAGATGAGAAAAAGAAAATATTCACTTCGCTATTAAAACTTCTTGGCTTTTCTGTGGTTGGTGTTTTAATAGCTTGCGTATTGTTTATCCCAACAGTATTAATTTTTATACAAGATTCAAGAACAATAGAAGGCGGATTAGTTCCAATAGTTTACGAGTTTAAATACTATCAGAAACTTTTGTCTGGAATGATTTCAAATGACTCTAGTGGACACTGGAATTATATTGGAGTTTCTCCAATTGCTTTGATTGGTGCTTATTATGCATTTCACAAAAGAGATGTACAAAAGATTATATTATTTGTTTTATCCATTGTTGTAATGTTAGTCCCAGTATTGGGATCATTTATGAACGGAATGTCCTATGCATGCAACAGATGGATTTGGGCATATGTATTTCTTTGCGCATACACTGTTGCGTATTATTGGAAGGATATTATTTCCATTAAGGTATTTACGCACAAGAAACTTACAGTATTCTTAATGGTGTATTTCGTTTTAATTCTTGTTATGAGAAATACAAGAAAAGAGAGTGTAATATTCCAGATTCTATTATTCACTGTAATGTTATTCTTGCTCTCATTTATTAATAACCATAAAACAAAATGGTTTAAGTATAAGATTAGAATTATATTTGTTTTTGTAGTGGCTGGAATTGCGCTAAATGCTTTTTATATTTTCCATGTTACTGAAGGAAATTATATATCTGAATTTATTGATATGGCTGAAGTATATCCATCTTACGAAAGTACAGTTTCTAGTGATATTAATAATCATATAAAAGATAAATCATTTTATCGTTTTTCATCAACTGATGATGAATATTTGAATAACAAGAATATGAATATGAAAGTTAATTCAGTTCTAAAAAATTCAATTTATTCTGATATTAGCGCAAGGTATTTTAAACTAGATAATTGTAGTAATGCATCAACTATTTTTAATAAAAATGGTATTGGATATTATTGGAGTTTAGGCAATATTAATATTCAGAATTATTTAAGAGAAGTAGATAATAAAGAGTATGGTTTATTCTATTATTATGGTATTGATGGAAGAACTATTTTATCTTCATTGTCATCAGTTAAGTACTTCGTAGCAGAAGACGATGAAGTATCAAAAGTGCCTTATGGATTTAAGCCGATAGATACCCTATATAAATATGCACCTAATATGCTTCGTAATAAAAAAATAAATGATAAGACAAAAATAATTAATTCGGCTAACTATGACATATATGAGAACCCATATGCAATGCCACTTGGATACACATATGATGATACTGTCACTGAAAAAGAGGCTGCCAAATATGATGGCATCAAAAAAGAAGAATTAATGCTTGAATCGGCTATAGTTGAAAAGAAAGATTCACTAAATAGATCTAATCAATTTAAATCAGACGATAAAAAACTTAAGTATACTTTAACAACAAATGATGAGAACTATGTTCAATTTAAGAATAAAGAGATAATTGTAAATAGAGGCCATAGTAAGGTTTACTTAAATACTAATTGTGAACCAAATAAAAATTTATTTATAAATTTCAAGAATTTCACCTTTACACAAAAGAGTGAAATGGATGCCAATAGCGATATGTATAATACTTTATCGATTGGTGAACAAAATCTTATCAGTAATAAATATAGATACTATACAGATGATGAATACACGAGAATATATGTAAACTGTGATGATGTGCACAAACTATTACTCAATTATAGAGATGATAAATCATACTTTAATGGCAGAAAAAACTTTGCTATAAATTTGTGTTATTCAGACATGGAGAGAAATAAAGTAATGCTTGAGTTTGAACAACCAGGTACATATAGGTTTGATGACATTGAACTAATCGAGCAGTCTTTTGATGGATACGAGGATAAGATTAATGTTTTGAGGGAAAATGTTCTGGAAAATGTTAAAATTGGAACTAATAAGATTACCGGAAATATTACTCTCGACAAAGAAAAACTGCTCTGTTTAAATATTCCATATTCTGAAGGATGGAAACTCAAAGTTGATGGGAAGGAAACATCGCTGAAGAAAGTCAACTATATGAGTAGTGGAGTTAACTTAAAGGCAGGAAAACATAAGATAGTTCTTACTTATACAACGCCTGGAGTTGAAATAGGTTTGATATTATCTATAGTAGGAATATTGTTATTAATAATAATTATAATTGCTTATAAGGTGTCAAGGAAAAATGCTTGACACCTTTATTTTTTTATTGTAATATATACCGGTGCGAAAAAGGGGGCTTTATGCAAGACATTTACAAAAGTTCATTGTTATATGATTTCTACGGTGAATTATTGACTGATCACCAGAAGGAAATATATGAAGATTATGTTTTAAATGACCTTTCGTTAGTAGAAATTGCTGAACAAAAAGGGATTTCTAAGCAAGGTGTACATGATCTCATAAAACGATGTGACAAAATATTAAATGAGTATGAAGCGAAACTTAAACTTATCGAAAAGTTTAATAATACTAAAAAAGATATTGAAAAGATCTGCAAACTAACAGACGATGACGAGATAAAAAGCATTGCAGAAAACATTCTAGAGAACTATTAGAGGTAAAAGATTTTGGCATTTGAAAGTTTATCTGACAAATTACAAAACATATTCAAAGGCTTAAGGAGCAAAGGAAAACTTACTGAAGATGACATTAAGGCATCAATGAAGGAAGTAAAAATTGCTCTATTAGAAGCTGATGTCAATTTCAAGGTAGTTAAGAACTTTATTAAGGATGTCACTGAAAAGTCTATGGGAGAGGAAGTTATGACTTCACTCACACCTGGGCAGATGGTAATCAAGATAGTTAATGAAGAATTAACTGAACTTATGGGTTCTGAAACTACAGAACTATCTCTTAAAAATGGAAATGAAATCTCTGTCATTATGATGATGGGTCTTCAAGGTGCTGGTAAGACAACTACAGCTTCAAAGTTGGCTGGTAAGTTGAAAGCCCAAGGAAGAAAACCATTACTTGTGGCATTAGATATTTATAGACCTGCAGCTATTGAACAGTTAAAGGTTAACGCTGAAAAAGTAGATGTACCATTTTTCTCAATGGGTGACAAAAACAAACCTGTTGATATTGCAAAGGCATCTATTGAACATGCTAAAACAAACAACTACAACACAGTAATCTTTGATACGGCTGGTAGACTTCATATTGATGAAGATATGATGAATGAATTGGTCGAGATTAAAGAATCAATTGATATTGATGATGCATTATTAGTAGTTGATGCGATGACTGGCCAAGATGCAGTCAATGTAGCAAAAGAGTTTGACGAGAAGATTGGTATTGACGGAATAATCGTTACCAAGCTTGATGGTGATACTAGAGGTGGTGCTGCATTATCAATTAAGGCCATAACAGGTAAACCAATATTGTTCGTTGGTATGGGTGAGAAACTAGAAGACTTAGAGCAGTTTTACCCAGACAGAATGGCCTCAAGAATCCTAGGAATGGGAGATGTGTTATCTCTTATTGAAAAGGCCGAACAAACCATCGATGAAGAAAAAGCAAAAGAGATGGAGTCTCGCCTAAAGAAGGCAGAGTTTACATATGATGATTATTTAGAATATATGAGTCAAATTGACAATATGGGTGGATTATCTTCTATGTTAAAAATGATGCCTGGAATGGGCAATAAGATATCAGATGATATGTTGCCTAGTGAAAAACAACTATCTCAAGTTGAGGCAATTATTTACTCTATGACACCAGAAGAGAGAAATAATCCAGACCTAATTAATCCATCTAGAAAGAAAAGAATTGCCGCAGGCGCTGGTGTGGATGTTGCACAAGTCAATCGTTTAACTAAACAGTTTGAACAGGCAAAGAAAATGATGAAAAACATGAATGGTATGATGGGTGGTAAAAAAGGTATGAAAGGCATGAAATTACCATTTGGATTTTAAATTAGTTATCTTAGAAATTTGTTTCTAAAAAAGTAAACCTAGAAATTAAAATTTCTTGATATATATTTACATTTAATGGAGGTATTGAAATGGCAGTAAAGATTAGATTAAAGAGAATGGGTAAAAAGAAAGCTCCTTTTTACAGAATCGTTGTAGCTGATTCTAGATCACCAAGAGATGGTAGATTTATTGAAGAAATAGGTACATATGATCCAAGTAAGGATCCAAGTGTATTTGACATCAACGAAGAGTCAGCTAAGAAATGGCTATCTACAGGAGCTAAACCAACAGAGCAGGTTGGAAAACTTTTAAAGATTGCCGGTATCGAAAAATAATATTAGGAGGATAGATTCATGAAAGAATTAGTAGAAACAATTGCTAAAGCACTTGTTGACTCTCCTGATGAAGTTGTTGTAACAGAAACAGAAAATGACAGAGAGATTGTTATTATTTTGCATGTTGCAGATGGTGATATGGGCAAGGTTATTGGAAAGCAGGGAAGAATAGCTAAAGCTATCCGTTCTGTTGTTAGAGCGGCTGCTACAAAGACCGATAAGAGAGTAAAGGTTGAGATTCAATAATCTAAGCAAGTGTAATTTACTGGGTTAGTTCCTATTTTGGAACTACCCAGTATTATGATTTAATGAGGAATTTGAATGTTAGATTATTTTAGAGTCGGTGTGATTTCAAATTCACACGGTGTAAAAGGCGAAGTAAAAGTATATCCAACTACGGATGATGTTAATCGCTTTAAAAATCTAGAGACAATATACTTAGATGAAAATGGAACTTATAGAGAGCTCCATATTAAGAGTGTAAAATTTGTTAAAAACATGGTTGTTCTAGGTTTCGAAGAGTTTAATAATATGAATGATATTCTTGGTTTTAAGGGAATGGAACTCTATGTTGATAGAGAGAATGCAATTCCATTAAACGAAGGAGAATTTTATGTTGCTGATATGGTTGGTGCCGATATTATTACTGATGAAGATGAACACTTTGGAACTTTAAAAGATGTATTAAAAACAGGTGCCAATGATGTCTATGTTATAAAGACTGATGATGGCAAAGAAGTATTATTCCCATCTATTCCAGAATGCATATTGGAAAAAGATTTGGAGAATAAAGAGATTAAAGTCCATATAATGGATGGATTGTTAGATTAATTATGAATTTTTATGTATTAACGCTTTTTCCAGAAATGATTCAAGAAGCAGTAATGACTAGCATTACTGGAAGAGCAATAACAGACGAAAAAATTAGTGTTAAAGCTATTAATATAAGAGATTATGCTGACAATGATTATGGTCAGATAGATGATTATCCTTATGGCGGAGGAGCAGGTATGGTTATGCAAGCCCCACCAATTTTTGC
Organism: uncultured Lachnospira sp.; assembly: GCA_947306285.1. GTDB lineage: Bacteria > Bacillota > Clostridia > Lachnospirales > Lachnospiraceae > Eubacterium_G. Next base: position 9,131 of record CAMZGB010000014.1, on the reverse strand, counting down.
AGCATATCAAGATATTGTAAAAGAATTAGGATATAAGCCAAGGGTAATATATATGACACCTCAAGGTAAGACTTACGAACAATCAGATGTTAAATCCTTCGCCGAAGAAAAGGATATTGTGATTCTTTGTGGTCATTACGAGGGCGTAGATGAAAGAGTGCTAGATGAAATAGTTACTGATAATGTTTCTATTGGTGATTATGTTTTAACTGGCGGTGAACTCCCTGCTTTAGTAGTTATAGATTCAATTACTAGATTAGTTCCAGGCGTGCTTAATAATGATGAATCAGCGTCTTTTGAGAGTTTTGAAGATGGATTATTAGAACATCCACAATACACAAGACCAGCTGAGTTTAATGGAAAAGAAGTTCCGGAAATACTATTATCAGGTAACCACGCAAAAATAGATGAATATAGAAGGCAGGAGTCTTTGAAGAGGACTTATGAAAGACGTCCAGATCTCTTGGAAAAATGTGATTTAAGTGAAGCTGATATAGACTATTTAGAGAAAATAAAGAAAAATTAATTAAGTACGGAGAAGTAATATGAAAGAGTATCAAGAACCAAAAATGGAAATTATTAAAGCCAACAATGTTGTTACTGAAAATGAGTTTATTGGAAGCTCAGATAACAGTACTAATGGTTGGTCTGAAATACACTAATTTCTTATTGCGCATAGTTATAAAATATGTTAGTATACATAATGCTGTATTAATAAAAGATGGTCCTCTGTTACAAATGTATTAAGAACATCGTAATAAAAAAGGAGGCAAATTATGGCAGATGAAAAAGTAAAAGAAGTAGCTGAAGAAGTTAAAGAAGAACTTGAAGAGGCTGCTGAAGAAGTTGCTGAAACTGTAGAAGAGGTTGTTGAGGACGTTAAAGAAAAGGCTGAAGAAGTTGCTGAAGCAATCGAAGAAGAGGCAGAAGAAGCAGAGAAAGAAATTGAAGAAGAAGTAGCTGAGGAAAAGGCTGAAGAAACAGAAGAAACTGATGAAGTTACAGAAGAAACTGAAGAGGCTACTGAAGAAGCAGATGATTCTGAAGAAAAAACTGAAGAAGAGCCTGCTGAAGAACCAAAAAAAGAAAAAGTTCCAGTTAAAACTCATGAATTAATCAAAGATATCGAGGAATCACAGAAGAAAGAAGTTGCTGATTTCAAGGTTGGAGATACTATCGTTGTTGCCGCTAAAATTGTTGAGGGTAACCGCGAGAGAATTCAGAAGTTTGAAGGACTTGTAATTAAGAAACAAGGTGGCGGAAACAGAACAACATTTACTGTTAGAAAAGATTCAAACGGAGTAGGTGTTGAAAAGACTTGGCCACTATATTCACCAACAATTGCTAAAATTGAAGTAGTAAGAGAAGGTAAAGTTAGAAGAGCTAAACTTACTTACATTAAGGAGAGAGTTGGTAAATCAGCCAAAGTTAAAGAATTGGTTAAATAAGAACTTTTTAAGGAACGAGATGTACTCGTTCCTTTCTTTTTGTGTTATTATATTAGGGGTGTGAAAGGAAAAATATTATGGATTATCAATGGTATCCAGGCCATATGACAAAGGCCATTAGACAAATGAGAGAAGATATTAAATTGGTAGACCTAGTAATCGAATTATTAGATGCTAGGATTCCTTTGAGTAGCCGTAATCCAGATATAGATAATCTAGGACAGAATAAATCTAGACTAGTATTGCTTAATAAAGCAGATTTGGCAGATGAATCTCAAAATGCATTATGGGAAAAATACTTTCAAGACAAAGGTTGCACTGTACTTAAGATTGATTCTAGAGTTAACTCTTTAGGTAAGATTGTAGATAAAGCAATTGAAGTTGCATGCAAGGATAAGATTGAAGCAAACAAAGCTAAAGGAATTAACAGACCTATCAGGGCCATGGTGGTTGGAATTCCAAATGTAGGAAAATCAACTTTTATTAATTCATATGCAAAAAGATCTGTTGCAAAGACTGGAAATAAACCTGGTGTTACAAAGGGTAAACAGTGGATTAAGATTGGAAAGAATCTAGAACTATTAGATACTCCGGGAATTCTATGGCCAAAGTTTGATGATGAACAAATTGGTCTCAATCTAGCACTAGTTGGATCTATGAACGACAATAACTTAGATGCCGCAGAACTTGCTTTTCAGTTTATAAAAATGACTAGAGAAAACTATCCAGACATATTAAAGAAAAGATTTAATATAGAAGGAAACGAAGATATTGTGGAAGAGATGTATCAAGTAGCTGATGTTAGAAATTGTAAGTTGCCAGGAAATAAACTTGATTTAGATAAAGCATCGAAAATAATTTTAGATGAATTTAGAAGTGGAAAACTTGGAAAGATAACTTTGGATAGGATTTAATATGAATAGTATTAGTGATATCAAAAATGAATTAAAAGAAACTAAGTTTGATTCTTTAACTGATTTCATATCTAAGTATTCAGATGATGAGCGCGCTGGAGTTAAGGCATTAGTAAAAAAAGCAGATAAGCAGATTAAGGACTATGAAAAAGAATTAAAAAGAATAAAAAAGATTTCTTTTTTTGAGAACAAATATAGTGATTACAACTTTATTTGTGGAATAGATGAAGTTGGTCGAGGACCTTTGGCGGGACCAGTCGTTGCTGGCGCAGTAATTCTTCCTAAGGATTGTGACATTTTATATATTAATGATTCTAAAAAACTAACTGCTAAAAAACGTGAAGAACTTTATAAAGAAATTACAGAAAAAGCAGTTGCATGGTCAACAGCACTTTGTACACCAGAAGAGATTGATGCGCTTAATATTTTACAGGCGACATATAATGCGATGAAGATGGCGATACATCAATTAAACCCACAGCCAGATTTACTTCTCAATGATGCGGTCAAGATTCCTGAGGTTGAGATTAAGCAGGTGCCAATTATTAGAGGTGACGCTTCAAGTATTTCAATCGGCGCAGCAAGTATTGTTGCAAAAGTAACTAGGGATGCCATGATGGTTGAATATGACAAGATCTATCCCGGATATGATTTTGCATCTAACAAAGGATATGGTTCAGCAAAACATATTGAAGCAATAAAGCGACTTGGACCAACACCAATTCATAGAAAAACATTTATTAAAAATTTTATTTAGTATTTAGGGGGACAGTATGAATACTAGAATTATTGGAAGTCTACAAGAAGACTTAGCTATTTCTTATTTAGAAGAAAATGGTTTTGAAATTTTAGAACATAATTTCAACTGTAAAATTGGTGAAATTGATGTTATAGCAAAGAAAAATAATGTTATAAGATTTATCGAGATTAAATATAGAAAAGGTAAAGTCGCCGGTGGAGCATTTTACGCTATTAATAATAAGAAGTTAATAAAGATTTCTAAGATAGCTGAATTCTATATTATGATTCACAATCTTAAAGATTCTATGTTTAGCATTGATACACTAATAATAGAAAACGATAATATTACATATTTAGAGAATGTCTACGGCGGAATGTGATTATGAAAAAGCATTTAATTAAAGATGTAGTGGAAAACTCTATAGCAGATCAACTAGAAATCAAAAGTGGTGATTATCTAGTGTCAATTGATGGTAATGAAATCAAAGACGTTTTTGATTACCATCTTTTTAGTGAGTCTTCTGAACTAACAGTTGAAATAGAAGATGCTGACGGCGAAATATGGGAGATTGATATAGAAAAAGACGAAGACCAAGATTTGGGCTTTATTTTTGATAACACTTTGCTTGATGAATACAAATCATGTACAAACAAATGTATCTTTTGTTTTATAGATCAGATGCCACCAGGCATGAGGGAGACATTATATTTTAAAGATGATGATTCAAGGCTATCATTTATTCAAGGTAACTATGTTACATTAACAAATATGACAGATGAAGATATTGACAGAATCATTAGATACAATTTGTCCCCAATCAATATCTCCGTGCATACAATGGATAAGGACTTGAGATGCAAAATGTTAAACAACCGTTTTGCAGGAGACAAGTTAGATTATATTAAGAGGCTTAATGAAAATAATATCACAATGAACGCTCAGATAGTTCTTTGTAAGGGATACAACGACAAAGAAAAGTTAGATGTGACATTAGAAAAAATGATGCCGTTCATTCCAAATCTAAAGAGTTGTTCAGTTGTTCCTGCTGGGCTTACTAAATATAGAGAAGGACTTGCTAAGTTAGAACCTTTTACTAAAGAAGAAGCAAAAGAAGTTATTGCACAAGTTGATAAATGGCAAAAAGTGTTCAAAGAGAAGTTTGGAATAAACTATGTTTATGCTGCAGATGAGTTTTACATGATGTCTGATACACCAATTCCAGACGAGGATTATTATGATGGTTATCCTCAAATTGAAAATGGTGTTGGAATGACTAGATCATATTTAAATGAGTTTTATGAGTATTTAGATTCATTGCAAGGTGATGATAGAACTAGAGATGTCTCCGTAGTTACAGGTGAGTTATTCTATAACTGCAGTTTAGAGATGTCAGATGCTATTAACAAGAAATATCCTAATGTAAACATTAGAGTTTATAAGATTATTAACGATTTCTTTGGCCATACAATTACTGTCACAGGCTTGCTTGTTGGAAGAGATATCATAGACCAACTAAAGGGCAAAGAGTTGGGAGATGACTTATTGCTTCCTGCTAATACACTTAAGTTTGGCGAGGATATCTTTCTCGATGACGTAAGTCTAGATGAGTTAAAAGAAGTTTTACAAACAACACCTATTATTGTAAAATCTAATGGGAAAGATTTTATAGACAAAGTACTAGGAGAAGACAATGAGTAAACCGATCGTAGCCATAGTTGGACGACCAAATGTGGGTAAATCCACTTTGTTTAACGCTTTGGCTGGCGAAATGATTTCAATTGTAAAAGATACCCCTGGTGTTACTAGGGATAGAATATATGCAAATATTGACTGGACAGGACATCAGTTCACAATGATTGACACTGGTGGTATTGAGCCGGATAGTAATGATATCATCTTAAAGCAGATGCGAGAACAAGCGCAGATAGCCATTGATACAGCTGATGTCATTATTTTTATGACTGATATTAAGCAAGGTTTGGTCGATGCAGACTCTAAGGTTGCCGATATGTTGAGGCGTAGTGGCAAGCCTATTGTTTTAGTTGTAAACAAAGTGGACAACTTCCAGAAGATGGAAGCTGATGTCTATGAGTTTTATAATCTTGGAATTGGTGATCCATATGCCATCTCATCTGCAAATAAATCTGGTTTTGGTGATATGCTTGATCAAGTTGTTGAGTATTTCGATGAATTAGAAGACTTAGATGAAGATGATGATACGCCTAAAGTAGCTATTATTGGTAAACCAAATGTTGGTAAGTCATCAATTATTAATAAACTTGCTGGCGATAACAGAGCAATTGTATCAGATATAGCTGGTACAACTAGAGATGCTATAGATACAAAACTAGAGTTTGACGGTAAGGAATATGTCTTTATCGATACGGCTGGTATGCGACGCAAATCTAAGGTTAAAGAGGACATTGAGCGTTATAGTGTTATACGCGCGGTTACTGCAGTTGAGAGAGCTGATGTTGTAATTGTTGTTATTGATGCCGTGGAGGGTATCACAGAGCAAGACGCAAAAATAGCTGGTATTGCTCACGACAACGGCAAAGGAATCATTGTTGCAGTTAACAAATGGGATGCGATAGAAAAAACTGATAAGACAGTTTATAAATATAAAGAAGATATTAAGAAGATTTTGTCGTTTATGCCATATGCTGAGGTTATATTTATTTCGGCGAAGACTGGTCAGAGATTTGCGAAGATTTTTGAAGCGATTGATGTTGTTATTTCAAATGCTACACTTAGAATTGAAACAGGAACATTAAATCAGATTATGGCAGAGGCTGTTGCGCTTCAGCAACCACCTTCAGACAAAGGTAGAAGGCTAAAATTATTATATATTACGCAAGTTGGAGTTAAGCCGCCCACATTTGTAATATTTGTTAATGACAGACAACTTATGCATTTTTCATATACTAGATATATTGAGAACAAGATTAGGGAGGCGTTTGGATTTACAGGAACGCCACTTAAGTTCATTATTAGAGAGAGGAAAGAAGAAAAATGATTTGGAAACTAATAGTATCATTTATAATCGGATATGTTTTTGGCATGTTCAAGACTGGTCCAGTCTTAGCAAAAGCAAGAGGAATTGATTTGTCGAAGACTGGTTCTGGCAATTCTGGTATGACGAATACAATGAGAGCCTTAGGTAAGAAGGTTGGAATATTCGCATTTGTTGGAGACACATTAAAAATTATTATTCCAGCATTTATCACATATTTCTTATTTGCTAAACAAGGACATCCATATCCAACAGGTGAACATGTATGCTTATTCATCATGGTAACTTCGTTTGGTGGGATTTTAGGCGATATGTTCCCATTCTATAATGGCTTTAAAGGCGGAAAAGGTGTATCGAGTTATTCGGGTATGGTATTAACACTATTATTCTTGACAGGTGATTGGAAGTTTACGGTTATTGGACTAATAGTATTCTTTACAACTATGTTTGTAACAAGATATGTATCTGTCGGTTCACTTGTTTTGATTGTATCTATTTTTATAGAGTTTGTTGTTTGGGGACAGATGGATATGATTTATTCATTAAAAAATCCTGAAGATAGAATATATATTTACATCATAGTATTTATTATAATGGTATTAGTGTTTATCAGACATGCAGAGAATTTGAAGAGACTTGCAAATGGCACAGAAAACAAAATTGGTAGTAAGAAAAAGGAGGATAAGTAATGTCAAAAGTTACCGTATTAGGTGGCGGTGGTTGGGCCATCGCATTAGCTAAAGTTTTAAGTGAAAATGGAAACGATGTTACTATTTGGTCTGCGGTCAAACGCGAAGTGGATGCACTTGCTAGAGATCGTGAGAACAAGATAAGTTTGCCTGGCATTATTATCCCAGATGAGATAAAAGTAACTGGTGATTTAGATGAGGCCTTAGAAGGTGTTGATGTTATTATTATGGCAGTAGCATCTTCATTTGTGCGTGCTACAGCAAAATCATTGAAAGGCAAAATAAAGGATAGTCAGATAATTGTAGATGTTGCTAAAGGTATTGAAGATGACACCTTCAATACAATGACTGAGATTATCGCTGAAGAACTACCGGAAAGTGATCCAGTAGTTTTGTCAGGACCAAGTCACGCCGAGGAAGTCGGTAGACAGATTCCAACATCTGTCGTTATAGGTGCAAAGAGCGAAGATACAGCTGAATTTGTCCAAAAACTATTTGCTAACAACTATTTTAGAGTATATAGAAGTCCAGATATGAAGAGTATAGAACTTGGCGGTTCGCTAAAGAACGTTATAGCTTTAGCTGCTGGTGTAATTGATGGACTTGGCTTTGGTGATAATACTGAGGCTGCTTTAATGACAAGAGGTATCAGTGAGATTACTAGACTTGGAATTGAGATGGGCGGACATAGAAGAACTTTCTATGGCTTGTCTGGTATGGGTGATTTGATTGTTACATGCGCAAGTAAACATTCGAGAAATAGACGTGCAGGTGTATTAATTGGTAAAGGTTATACATTGGACGAAGCTATCAAAGAAGTAAACATGGTAGTAGAGGGTGCGGTTTCGGCGAAGGCTGCATATGCACTTGCTCAAAAATATAATGTTGATGCGCCTATTATTGAAGCTGTAAACAAAGTTTTGTTTGATGGAATGGCTCCATTGGATGCTATGAAAAACTTGATGAACAGAAGATTAACTAACGAATATATAGATATTGATTGGGAAGAAAAATAACAGATGAGAACTCAACACAGAAAAATTAATAAGCCTGAGAACAGAGGTAAAGAAGGCATTGGTTCATTTATCTTTAGTAGAACCTTTGTGTTCTTCTTAATGCTAGCATTACAAGTAGCTATTTTTATAGCTATTACTTATTATGCCTCAAGTTCAAGAATTATTTACATCATTATATATGTTATAATGCTAGGCATTATTATTTATATTATTAATGATGATTCGGATCCGAATATGAAAATGCTTTGGGTTATTTTGCTGTTGTTAGTTCCAGCGTTTGGAACTTTAATGTATCTATACTTTAGATTCCAACCTGCTTCACATTCACTTAAGAAAAAATTAAAAAAGATTAATATTAAATCTGAAAGATACTTAAAACAAGACAAGCGAATGTTAGGTGAACTATATTTGCAAAATAAAAACATTGCCTCTTTGGCTAATTTTGTATATGAGAGTAATGATTTACCAATATACAGAAATACTGAAGTGACTTACTTTAGAAGTGGTGAAGAAAAGTATAAAGTTTTAATTGAAAAACTAGAAGAAGCTCAAGACTTTATCTTTATGGAATACTTTATTATTGGTCGTGGTAAAGTTTGGGATTCTATTCTTAGAATATTAGAGAAAAAAGTTCAGCAGGGTGTGGAAGTTCGCGTTATGTATGATGGTATTTGCTCATTCTCTAAACTTGATATTGGATATTATAAGAAGTTGCAGAAGAAGGGTATTAAATCAAAACCTTTTGCTCCTGCACGTCCTTTTATGACGACTAGTCAAAACAACAGAGATCATAGAAAGATTTTAGTTGTGGATGGTAAGGTAGCATTTACTGGTGGTATTAACTTGGCAGATGAATATATGAACGTGGTTGAACACTTCGGTTATTGGAAGGACACTGCAGTTATGGTAGAAGGAGATGCAGCGAAGAGCTATACATTGTTATTCTTAAAGATGTGGAATGTATCTGAAAATACTATTCAGAATTTTGATAGATATCTAAACGTTGATATTCCGCCAATTTATCCTGACAGTGGATATGTAATGGCATATGCAGATAATCCATTTAATCATTATCAAGTCGGACATTCTGTATATTTAGATATTATTAACAATGCTACTAGATACATACATATTATCACTCCATATTTGGTGCTTGATAACATTACAATGAATGCACTCAAGTTTGCCGCGAAACGTGGAGTCGATGTAAAGATAATTATGCCAGGCATTCCTGATAAAAAATATGCCTATTGCTTGGCGAGAACATATTATAAAGAATTAATTAGATGGGGCGTAGAGATTTATGAGT
>CAMZGB010000013.1 GCA_947306285.1 uncultured Lachnospira sp. | reverse complement strand
ATAATCAAAGGTTGTGGCTCATAATCCGAAATACAGCCAATACCTAGATTTCCTTTCATTTCCTTAACATCTTTTTCAAATTTTGTTCTAAAAGGAGAATTTTCGATATTATGAATAGCGCGGTTAAAACCATCCTCTCCATGCACTGCCATACCAGCACGTCTGGTACCTAGATGTGAATGGTAATCCACTCCAAAAAATAAATCAAAAACGCAATCTTCTTTAGATGCTACTGAAAAAAATCCACCCATTTTTTACCTCTTTCTATTTCAATCAAACTTCCTCACAACGCCCATTATTATACCATTTTTCAGGGCAAATAAAAAGAGCTACTGTATTTCTACAGTAGCCCCTAGTTATAATAATTGTGACTATACATAAAGTGATTATTTAACTCTTACTTTTACAGTGACATTTTTATTACATGATGCATTACTATTAACGGACCAAATGTTTACTTTTATCTTATACTTGCCTTTCTTAGTTCCCTTCTTAACAATAATGTATCCTTTACGATTAACGCCTAATCTGCTTGATCCACTAACCTTATAGAAATAAAGTTTATATCCTCCAAATCTAGCTTTAATAGCTTTCTTTAGTACTTTTTTCTTTTTGAGTAGTTTCTTATACTTAACCTTCTGGTTCTTCACTTTAACACTTAGTTTAACTTTTTTGGTCCTCTTCGTGGTAGTATATGTTTTTCCATAATTATTGTTCTTTGACGTTGAATAATAATAGTAAATGTGTGAATCGCCACTTGGTGCTGTAGTTGGATCTTCATCATAGTAATCGTCGTCTGGATCTTCCTCTATTATTTTAGACCCCGTTGTTTCTTCTTGAGGGGCTTTTGTCTCAGGTGCTTTTGTAGTCTCTACTGGTTGATCTGCCGAAACCACATTCACTTTCACAACATCTTCAAATGTCCTTCCACAAACAGTTACTTTTTGTCTCATGCTGGTTGTACCAACAGCCTTTGGAATCAATGTTCCATTTTTTACATATGCAATACTACTATCATCTATAATCCAATCATCTCTAAATTCCTGTTTAATATTAGATGCACCATTTTCTATTTTCAAAGTGTTTAGTGTATATATACTACTAAGATCTCGGTCCTCATCCAATTTGATTGTTATTTCGTTATCTCCTTTATGTTCAAATCGGTTATACTTAATTTTATTACCTATCAACTTTACATTAGTATTAGTATTGCTATCATTAGCATCTGTGTACGATGCCCCTGAAGATGGAGCAGCAAACTCTTGAACCCAAAATTCTATTCCATTAAATGTAACGTGGGCTATTCCGATTGATCTGAAATCATCATTCAGCATATTTCTTCTATGTCCCTGACCAGAATAATCATCATATTCCTCTTGCCACGCCGTAAACACTGCTTCTTCATTTCCAAATCCGTATGCTATATTCTCTCCTGCCGTTGAATAAGAATAACCTGCATCACCATACGCAGACCAAGTATTTCCGCCATTAGGTCTAGTGTGACTATATGACAATGCAATTTCTGCCGCCCTCTGCATAGCAACCTTCTCCAACTTATAGTCATAAACTAGTTTTTGAGTACCACTATGCCAAATTTTTGCTGTATCGTCTGAATTCCATTCCCAAGCATTATCACCTGTTCTAAAATCGTTCACACGATTAAGCATTTCCCTTGCTTCGCTTTGACCATATTTCATTTTATAGTTCATATTATAAATTGTACTGTCATTTTCGTAATTGTCATAATCTATGGATGCATTTGGTTCTTTTTGAGAATAAAGTGTTTCCTCTAATTCTCCCACATTGTAACCAGTAGATATCATTTTGATTTTTCTATCTTTATTTAAAACAGCGCACAACGGAAAATAAATTGAATAGCCTTCATCAGTTTCATTCCTAACAACATTCCACATCATGTCATTATAATAATCAGAATGAGCAACCACTATTGAAGGATGTTCTTCCTGATACTCTTTTACATCTTTCTCTTCGCTATCAACATCCAAAAATAACACTTTTACTGATAACCCTGCTTTAGCTGCTCTTTCACCCGAACTTGCCATACTTTGGCAGTTAGAACAAGTTACACGGCCAAATATGACTATTAATTGATCCTCTGTATAATTTTTTGCATTCTCCACTTGTCCATCTACTCTATATACAGTTATAGGATATTTATCAAAGAATGTATTTCCACTAGCATCAACCCTTTCACCATTAGAAATCACTCCAGTAGAAATCACAAGTGAAAAAACAACTATTAAACTAATCGCCTTTTTCCATAGTTTCCTCATTATTATGCTCCCTTCATTAGACAATTAAAGCTAGGCAATTATTCAAATAATCACCTAGCTTTATAATTTGTAGTAAGTTATTTAACTTTTACTTTTTTAATATTCGACCAAACTCCATATAAATGGTTAGCGCCATATGCTCTTGCTCTTACAAACAATTTCTTCTTTTTCTTAAGTTTCTTAGATTTGATAGTAACTTTAATCTTTGATGTGAACTTGTTTGCAATTGCTTTTTTGTTCTTCTTAGCGTTCTTCTTAGTCTTATATACTTTTACTTGATAACCAGCTGCTCCTGCAACTCTCTTTAGTTTAATCTTAAGTTTCTTAGCTTTTTTCTTCTTTTTATAGACTTTCGCTATCTTAACTTTTCCAGGTGCCTTTGCAGCAGGAGTCACCTTCGAAGTAGGTTCTTGTGGCGCTGCTGTTGTTGTGTAATCGTCAGGATGTCCTTGGATGTGAACATCAATAGTCTTTCGATTAATAACCTTCTTGTTTGTAGAATACGCAGTAACATAAACCTTAACGTCTCCTCCAAACTTAGGAATTAATACGCCATCATCAGTAACATTTGCCAACTTATTGTTTGAACATAAGTATGTTACATCCGTGTTACCTTCTGTTGTTACTCCCAAATCAACACTCTTAATCTTTGTATCAGTATTAATAGTTGTTTCTGGAATGTTAAGTCCATTCTTCTCAATAATGAATGTTGCACCAGGGATAAACTTATTATTCTCAAAGTCTCTTCCTAGGAATACCACTTTGTCTTTGTAAACTCTTACATAGTAACCGTGAGAGCCTTCGGCGAACTCACCAGTAATGATATTGTAACTGCTCCACAAATATCCTACGGCTGCAGTATTTAGTGAAGAAGGCAAATCTTCGTCACCAGGGAACATACAGCTTTCTGAATACATATCCCAGTGTGTATGACCGTTAACCATTATGATTTGACCATACTTTCTCATTACTTTCTTTAGTGCTGTCTCATTATCAACACCATCCCAGTTCTGTCCTGTAAGTGATCCAGCAACAGTATTGTAGAATGGTTGATGTAAGAATACAAATACTGGCTTATCTGGGTCTTCTTCAGTGTATTTCTGCATTGTCTCATCGAACCATTCAATCTGTTCTGTTGATAGGTCCGCATTCAATCCAGCATGCTCTCCACCTAAATAGATGAAGTTGTAACCGTTTACGTTTTCTGTATAGTAAACATTATTAGGCATCTTCTTAAGATCTGGGTTAAATAGCAATGCATATTTCTGGAATTGTTTATTTGGATTATTCTTTATCCAATCATGGTTACCAATACCCATATGGATTGCTGGAAGGTTTCCATCATTTTTGTTTACTGAATCAGTGTACATAGTTCTAACTTTCTTGAACTCTTCTTCTGAACCAGTATTGGCAATATCACCATTGATGAAAATACCCATACTCTTAGCGCTGTTCTTCTTAACGTCTTCAAGCATCTGTTTGAAGTGAACATTTGATTTCTTACACTCACCAGTTGCTCCTGCATCAGTTGTTACATGAACGTCACTAATAATCTGGAACTCTTGTTGTGGTTCCTCACCAATGTTATATGAACAATTATCTGGTAAATCTACAGATACAGCTGAATCAGACATTACTTCCCCATTTGTTGCGTATGCAATCAGTTTCTTTGCTCCTGGAGGAATAATAGTATGTGTAGTCATATCATGCTGTGTTGTAGTTCCTTTAAGTTTGAATTTCTCTAGTGCTGTATATCCTTCTAGAGGATTTCCTGATGCGTCTGCCCAGTACATAATACAATCTGTAGCTTCTTCATCTTTTTCGTCCTTAGTTACAGTAACCACACCATTTGAAAAACCATCGTTTGCATCATCCATTTTATAAGAAAGAGCTGTGAGTGGTTTTACTTCATCTGTGCTTCCTGTTACTTCAAAATAAATAGTTTTGAGAACAGTAGAATATCCACCATCACCAAACAATATTAATTTATATCTGCCCTTAGATAATTTAACTGAGGCGTTACTGCTTCCAGAATTATGTGTAGTAGTTTGCAATACTGTAGGTTTACCTGATAGATAACCCGCTGTCGAGTCATTAATGTAGTACCAGAAAATCGAAACTTGTGACTTAGGAGTATCACTATCTGCATACAATCCTACCCAACTATTACTTCTGTTACCAGTTGCAGTTACTACCACATCTTCGCCTCTAGCATAAACTTCCTTATTAATGCTTAATGAATCTTCAGTGCTACCTATTTTTGATCCCTTTGTAATTGAAACATACTTTGTGATTTGCTTACCACTATATGTCAAAACAATCTTGTAAGAGCCAGTAGGTAGTTTTGCATCATTATATCTAGAGTACGAAATAAATCCTCTAGCAAAAATATTATATGTAGCTCCTGATTTATACTTAATGTTGTTCTGCTCTCCACGAACTGGATAATAAAGAATTGGATCTACTGTATCAACATTATCTGTTGATTTATATAGACCTACTGTATCACCTTCATCACCAGTAGCAGTTACATTCAGTTCATCATCAGTGGATACTTCTGTCTTATCAACATTCAGAGTTCTTTCCACATCACCAGAACTAATCTTTCTCACCTTGATTTTGTTTTCATCCCAGTGAGTATTCCAATTGAAGTCTGATTTAACAGCAGTCATAACATCTTTATATGAATTTGCATTGCTGTCAATATACTTCAAATACTTATTACTATAATCAAATGATTTATCAGTATCACAGTACTTCCAAACATTGTAAGATGGACGTTTATTTCCATCCTTATCAATCAGACCAAAAGGTCCACTAAAGTCTTGTATCTGGAAATACGAGATAGTCTTAATACAACTCAAGTGAGCAGCTCTATAATAGTATGCCGCGTTGCTTGCTGCCTGCTCATTCATTGACTGGTTGTATGCAGCCTCTGACACTGAACTCTTATCCTTACAGCAAATAGATGACTCTGATAGCAATACCTGTCTAACTTTATTATCATACATAAATCCTGGCTGTTCTAAGTACAACTGATAAACTTCTAGGTTAGCTGATGTAACCCAAGGAGTAGTTATATAGTTACCAGTAATAGGCTCTGCAGTCTTTACAGCCACATCATTCTTAATTGGATTACTTGGTGTAGTTCCAATAGAATAAGGGTGAGTTGCAAGACCCCAGTCATAGTCACCTCTTTGTTTTTCTTTTGAATTTAGCCAATCAAGCATCTGTCTTGGAGCATAAGAATTGTATCTGATATTATTACCTTTAACCCTATAACTATCGTAACAATTCATTCCCCAGTTATGTGTCAACGAAATATTTACCTTCGCATTGGCATTATATTTTTTAATAGCTAAGTTTGCAAGACGGAAAGTTCTAGCATACTCTTCCATATATACATTAAAGTCAGCTTTTTGATATACACCATTACTATTCTGAAGAGGCTGAATCAAGTTCCAATCATAAACATAGTCAACCTCATTGCCAATGATGAAATCATTAACTAAACCTTTTTTAGCATTTTGAGAATATCTCTTTGCTAAGAATTCCATTGCAGCAATCCAGTATTTCTTACCTAATTCATTCGATGTGTTGAATGCTGCTGTATATCTATTGTCCTTGAGGTATAACAACTTACTTGGGTAAGTCTTACTCTTCTTAATCTCACTAGCCCATGAAATCACAACAAGAGAAACATTCATTCCCTCTTGTGAATAAGATGCTACACTCTTATCAATTTCTTTGATATATTTTTCATCAAAGTAATATGTCTCGCCATTACTCTCGAATTCAACAACGTTCTTATTGCTATTGTCAATTGCGTTTCCGTTTTCATCTTCGTTGGCATAAACAAAACTAGCCATATCAAAGTTGATAACTGTATTTGAACATCCCATTTCCTTAGCCTGCGCCAAAGTAGTGTTATCCATCATAGCAAGGCCTTTTTTAGTTACATATGGGAAATCTTCAACATTTCTCAAAGATGCAATCTCTGTAGCATAAACAGGTCCTGCAAGTATTGAGGATCCCTGAACCAAATAGTACTTGCAGTATAAGTTATCGGAACCTTTGTTCTCATATCTTGAGATTGTAAAATCTTTAGTAGTTCCGCATGTATACTCACCTAAATATGTACCATAATTAGTTAACTTCTTTCCTTTTCCGCATGTAGAATCATTGGCACCATATTTTTCAGCATCACACTTATAAAGTCTAGCAGTGCCACTACCACCTACACGATTGACGTGAATATTTATTGTGTTCTTCTCACTCTTTACCGTGATTCCTGTTTTGCTGTTAGCATCTGCAGAGTTCAGTTTTTTGCCGACACTTGATTTAACTTTTGCTGTCTTGCTTGTCTTTTGACTAGCACCAACGAAAGTAAATGAAGTGAAAACCATCGCTAAAGCTAGAACTAGCACAAGAACTCTCGATGCTTTATTCCTTATGAACTTATTAATCATGTTTTTATACCCCTCTTATTACTTACTCTTTACTTTTGTTATCTTAGACCAGCTACCAAATACTTTTTTATTTCCATTCAAAGTATAGGCTCTTGATTTAACAAAGAGTTTCTTCTTATTTTTAAATTTCTTTGATTTAAATGCAATCTTAATATTTGCAAAGAATTTCTTAGCTATTGCCTTCTTATTCTTTTTAGCATTCTTCTTTGATTTATATACAGCTACTTGGTAACCCTTTGCTCCATTTGCTTTTGCAAGAGTAATTTTAATCTTCTTAGCTGATTTTTTCTTTATTGCCTTTTTAACTTTAGACTTTGCAGGTGCCTTAACAACTGTTTTTTTGCCTTGTTTCTTTGTTGTTGCCTTTGTTGTAACAACTGGTTTCTTAGTTGTTTCCTTTTTCGCAGTTGTAGGCTCATCAGTCTTTGTTGTAGGCTCATCTGGATTAATCGAAGTAGTTTCTTCCTGGCCTTCATAAATCACGCCACCTTCTTCTTCGCCGTGGCATCGTTTACATGTTTTAGTACGAGTTTTAAGTACTGGGTTGAACTCCCATTCTACTCCTTCAAAATCATGTCCCAAAGCTGGAATATTTTCCAATTCATACTTTCCAGGATTGTCTTCATATTCTACGTCTGCCAATCCGTCACTTGAGCATGATGGCTCCATAATAATATTTCTACTCTTCTCTATTCTGTTAATAGTGATTTCAAGTGTTTGTAATGGATAATTATATGCACCAGAGCCAAATAGTATAACCTTGTACTTTCCAGCAGTCATAGGATCTGTTCTTTGATAATTGAATGCTTTAAGATTAAATGGTTCTGAGTGCTCATTAACCCAATCCCAACAGAAAGATCCAACTTCTCCGATGATATCCTCTTCTTTATATAAACCTACCCATGCGCTAGAAAGCTCGCATGATGCAGTTACCATAATTGGTTCAGTACTTAAGTACTCTGTTTTATCAGTTGATAAAGAGAATTGAACGTCTGATGGATAATCAAGAGTAAAGTGTACTGTTTTTAGTGGTTTAGTTTTATCATCAGTTCCAAATAGAACAAGTTTATACTTTCCTGGAACAAAGTCAGAAGCTCTTGCCGGATTAATGGGATCAGCCGTTATATCAAATGTTTCATTTACACTTGATAGATAATTCCAGTGAATTGATTCAACTTCACTTGGAAAATCATCTTCCAAATATAATCCTACCCAAGCACTTTTGGGATTTGGGTTGGTACATGTGGCTGTTACCATAATAGGTTTGCCCATTTCTAGGTTTTCTTTTTCCACACTTAGTGTTCCCGATAAATCAGATATAGGAACTTGTTCACTTATAGTAATAGGAATAGTCTTTAATGGTTTACTCCAGTCACTAGTTCCATATAGAACTAACTTATAGTTACCTGGCTCATATTCCTCTGCCCTATTTTGTGTACCTTGCGTAATATCAAATGTTTCTCCAACACTTGATAGATATGTCCAAAACATTGATTGAACACTACCATCTATCGCATCATTTTCTTTATATAATCCAACCCAACTACTATTTTTGTATGGATTAGTACATGTAGCCGTAACATTAATTGAATCACCAATAATATAACTATCTTTTTCAACAGTCATAGTTCCTGTCACATCATCAACAGGTTCCGGTTCTTCTATTTTAATATCAATTTGTTTTAATTGCTGATCGTATCCAGGATCTGCTCCAAACAAGATTATTTTGTACTCACCAGTACTAAAATCAGTATCTCTTTGGTTTCCTGATGTTAAACTTATATCTACTGCTTTATTTTTGTATGAACTAACGTAATACCAGAAAATTGAATATAAACCACTACCTGGCTCTTCATTTTTCTTATATAGTCCTACCCAAGCTCCAGCATTATTACAATCAGCTGTCACCATAACAGGTTCACCATATGCATATGTTGTCTTGTCAGTTTTTAGCACACTTGTATCCTCACTATCAGCTGATACATTAGCAATGTTCATGTACGCTGCTCCCGAGAATACTAATGCAATTGCACATACAAATGCTATCAGTTTCTTCCTAATTTGTTTTGCTTTCATTTCTCTTTCCTTCCTCATTTAATTGAAATTTATTTAAAACCGTCCAAAAGGTATTATACTCGATAATTATCATATAAAAAAGGGTAAAGGCAAATTCCACTGTTTGTACAAGTGGAATTCGCCTCTGCCTTTAAATTCAATTTATTAATTGAATAGGTTATTCTGTTTAATTAGTTATTCAAACTCTTTATTTTAGTCAATTGTCTTATTTGTTTTTAACTTTCTTAACCTTAGACCACTTGCCAAATACTTTCTTCTTTCCATCTAATGCGTAAGCTCTAGCTCTAACAAATAATTTCTTAGTTTTCTTAAACTTCTTTGACTTAACTGTGAACTTAGCTTTAGTTGAGTATTTTTTCTTAATGGCCTTTTTGTTTTTCTTAGCTTTCTTTTTATTCTTATAAACCGCTACTTGGTAGCCTTTAGCACCTTTGATTTTCTTAAGTGTTATCTTAATCTTCTTAGGACTCTTTTTCTTCTTGATAGCCTTTTTAACTTTTGTCTTTCCTGGTGCCTTAACTACTTTCTTAGTAGTTGGTGTTGTTTTCTTTGTTGTAACTACTGGAGCCTTTGTTGTTACAACAGGAATTGTTGTTGGCTCTTCCGGTATAACTGTTGGCTCTTCTGCAGTTGTTTCTATAGGTTTTTCTACTGTAATCTCAATTGTAGTCATATCTGACTCAAGATCACCCTTAACAGATGTTACACCTACAACATACTTTCCTTCAGCCGCTTTTGCAAAGTACTCTGATGCATCATACGTAGGAACTGTAGTTGCTGCTACTTTTTCTCCATTAACGTATACATTAAATGACTCTGCATCTTGAGGCATATTCCAAGCAAAGTAATATGGTTTTGTTTTATCAGGACGTACCACTACAGTTGGTGCAGTTGGTTTCTTTGGTCCTTCAGTAGTTGTCTCTACTGGTTCTGTACTTTCTCCTGGTACTGTTGTAACCTCTGGAGTTGTTTCCTCTGGTGTTGTTGTTACATCTTCTGTTGTTGTCTCAACAGGTTCTGTTGTAACTTCTGGTGTTGTTGTAACAACTGGTTCTGAAGTGACTTCTGGTGTAGTCACTTCTGGTGTTGTGACTTCTGGTGTTGTTGTTACTTCCTCAGGAATCTCAGGACAATAAATAATAATCTGTCCACTAGAACCATCTGTTGTTGATACATCAATCACATTGTATCTCTTTGTTAGAGAATCTGCCGCACTACCAATATGCAATCCAGCACCTTCTATTTCTATCCCATCTGTAAATCCATTTAAAGTGGCTGTTAATCCAGCTGCACTCCATGTACCTGCAATATATAATTCACCAAAACCTACATTTTGATATTGACAAACTTGAAGCGAGTCAAAAGTGCTTCCAGTATTAATAGCGTACTGTGATCCTTTTAACTTCTGATCAAATTCAGGATTCTGATTGTTTGTTATATCTGTAAATGTTAATTCAGCATATGGATTTTGTGTTGTTTCAACTGGTGTGGTTACTTCTGGTGTTGTTTCCTCTGTAGTTGGCGCTTCTGTAGTTGGTGCTTCTGTAGTTGGCTCTTCCTCAACCACTTCAAATTCAACACTATCATCTACACCATAATTATTATCAACAAATAAAACTATTGTATACTTCCCGGGTGACAAATTTTCACCCACGACAGTATTAATATCAATATTAGTTTCATTATCATTTAGATAACTCCAATAAAAATAACCACCAAGTCCTTTTTTATCTAAATCTTCACTAGTGTAAACACCATACCATGGTTTTTCTGCTCCACCAGCAAAGATAGACTTTATTGTCGCATTAATTGGAGTCCCAACCTTAATTTTTGTTTTTTCTAATTCAATTGAACCACTATCATATGTAATATCAACTTGTGCTAGTGGCGTATAATCAGTTCCATTCGTGAACAAATATAATGTATATTCATTGTTATGAGAACAATCTGGAAAGCCAGCATTCCAATAACCATTTTCCAATATGTTAATTGGAACATTATCTCCATTTGAAACATTTGTACAACCCCAAGCTTGATTTGTTTCCGCCTTTAGGGCATACCAATAATATGATATTACTGTTGTTCCATCAGATCTTTTTGTATTAGGTGTTTCACCTTTTTTATAAATACCAACCCATGCTTCAGGATACTGACTCAAATCACAATGAGCTGTAACCATAATTGGATCTGCATTATCATACACTTCCTTATCAGTTGTTAATATAATGCTATCTTCTGCATTAACACTAACAAAACTAATTCCTGTCATTAATGATAAAACTAATGCAAAAGTGCATGCAATAGCTATCACTTTCTTTCCAAATAACTTCCTCAACATTTTTGTTTCCCTCTCTGTAAAAAATAATATATCACAAAAAGAAACGACCCATATGATTCGAAACCGTCCCATATGGGTCATTTCTTAATTATGTCTTATTACTTTGTAATTTTAACCTTCTTATATTTAGACCAAGCGCCGAATTTCTTCTTTGTTCCGTCCATTAC
Organism: uncultured Lachnospira sp.; assembly: GCA_947306285.1. Taxonomy (GTDB): domain Bacteria; phylum Bacillota; class Clostridia; order Lachnospirales; family Lachnospiraceae; genus Eubacterium_G. The sequence goes on along the minus strand of CAMZGB010000013.1, from coordinate 7,911 downwards.
GTATGCTCTTGCTCTTACATATAATTTCTTAGCTTTTTTAACCTTCTTTGAAGAAATAGTAACTTTAGTCTTTGTTACATATTTCTTTACGATTGTCTTGCTACTCTTCTTCTTAGAAATAGCAATTTGATAACCCTTAGCGCCTTTTACCTTCTTAAGTGTTACTTTAACTTTCTTAGCTGATTTCTTCTTAGTAGCTTTTGAAACCTTAGTTTTTCCAGGTGCCTTTACAGGTGCCTTAGTAGTTACTGGAGTCTTTGTTGTAACAACTGGAGCCTCTGTTGTTCCTGGTGTTGCTGTTGTACTTTCAGGTGCTACTGTAGTTCCTGGTGTTGCTGTTGTGCTTTCAGGTGCTACTGTAGTTCCTGGTGTTGCTGTTGAACTTTCTGGTGCTACTGTTGAACTCTCTGGTGCTGCTGTTGTTGATTCTCCAGGTGTTGTAGATACTTCACCACCACCATTGAACTCAACACTAACTATTTCAAATCCGCCAACATAAGCTCCTGATGATGTTCCATCAGCCTTATTACCGTATCCAATACCAAGAATCAAGTCAGCAGAGCCTACCTTAACTTTTCCAGACCATGTTAAATTCTTCGCTTCAGTTCCCTCTTGATCTGTATTATCAAGGTTTACTTCTCCACCATCTGTCCATACGTGAATATTTGTAGCATCATCTTTACACAATGGTTTGATTGTAATTGTGCAATCATATTCATTTCCTTCTGTCAAACCAAATCTATCTTTAATATCGGACGTCTGCCACCAAGCTCCATCCCAACCATATACCTCATGGTTATACTGGAATCCTACAATTTTGCTTGAATCATTGAAACTTGCTTTTTCATTATTCCACTCATTTTGAACAACTGTATATGTCCAAGCACCTGCCTTCGTCTCTTTTCCGATTACACATGTGTTAGAATCAGCTGTTGTAGTTTCTGTTGATTCTTCAAATACTACACTTACAATTTTAAAACCACCAACATAGGCACCAACAGATTCGCCCTTGTCATTGTTTCCATATCCAATGTGCATACAAAGGTCTTCATCTGTTACTCCAACACTACCAGTCCAAGTCAATGGAGTTGTTACATCGCCCATTTGATTTGTATTCTCTATATTAGTCTCACCACCTGTTGTCCATACATGTACATTTGTTTGACCTTCTGTACATAATGGCTGAACAGTAATAGTACACTTATAGTTTTTTCCAGCCTCTAAATTATACATGCTTCTAAGATCTGATGAATGGAACCAAGCTCCGTCCCAACCATAAACATCATGGCTATAGATAAAACCATCAACCTTACTTGCATCATTATAACTAGCTGCCTCATTTCCCCATTCATTTTGAACAACATAGTATGTCCACATACCATCAGTTGTATCCTGATTAATCACACAGTCATGTGCCTGTTTAGCATCAACTGAGCTTGTACTAAATGTTGTTCCCACAATTGCTAATGCCAATGTCAAAGTAATAGCAATTATTTTCTTCACTTGTTTTTTCATGTTCGTTCTCCTTTCTTTGTTCAGAAAAATAGTTTTCAATACAATTTTTCCTTCTCCGAACCTTAATAAACTTGCCTAATTATTATAACACTTTTTGATAATTATATTCAACATATAACGCAAAGAAATAGGTGTCATTTATTATTTTTGTTATACATATTATATAAAGAAAAAATGATAAAAAATAGGATTGATGCAATGCATCAATCCTATTCAATAATTAGTTATTAAAATCTATTTTTTCTTAGTTTTCTTAATACCTGACCATTTGCCATATACTTTTTTATCACCATCCAAAACGAATGCTCTAACTCTAACAAATAGTTTACTCTTGTTCTTAAATTTCTTCGATTTGATAGTATATTTAGTCTTCTTGGTAATCTTCTTTGCTAATGCTTTCTTATTCTTTTTAGCATTCTTCTTTGTCTTATATACAGCAACCTGATATCCTTTAGCACCTTTAATCTTCTTGAGCGTAATCTTAATCTTCTTTGCTGATTTTTTCTTCTTGATTGCCTTCTTAACTTTAGCTTTTCCAGGTGCCTTTACAGCTGCCTTAGTAGTTTCTTCTGAAGCCTGTGTTGTAACATCTGATCCAGTTGTTTCTACTGGTGTTCCTGTAGCAGTTGGAGTCGCTGTTGTAGTCTCTTTTGCTTTTGTTGTAGTCTCGCCAGGTACTGTTGTTGGCTCATCGGCTTTTGTTGTTTCCTCAGATTTTGTCGTTTCCTCAGATTTTGTTGTTTCAGTAGGTTGATCTGGTTTTGTAGTTACATCAGCCTTTGTTGTAGTTTCAAACTCTTGAGGTGTGAACTTAATTGTATTTCTCACTGATACACGTTCGTTTTCACCAGTTCCAGCTACTGCTTCAACTGCAATTTCATATTCTCTGTTATCTATAAACCACGCTGAATCAAGATTTACTGATGTATCTGGTCCACTAAATGCAAAGTTGCCATCTACATAAACTCTATAGTAGTCTGCTCCCACTACTGGAGACCATTGGAATAGATAAGGATAATCCTCATTTCCAACATATGCAAAACCTTCTGGTGCTGGTAATTCAGGTTCAGGGCCTTCTGTTGTTTCAACTTCTGTAGTTTCTTCAGGACCACCTAAATCTTCAATCTTGAAGTTACTTACTGTAACTTTTCCATTCCAATCAGTTTCTGGTCCATTTAGAAGTTCAGTAATGTCTTTTCCTGAATAATCATAAATATGACCATCACTTGCTGCTCCAAAAGCTCCAAATAATAACGCGGTAGTTAGTTGTTGACCACCAACATGGTTAGTAAACTGGTATGTGAATGTTTGTTCTTCTTCACCAAGAACAATTACTTGATTACTACTAATCTTATCTAATGAACCTTCATTACTATATGGAGGCATATCTACACCACCAACAGTTGTTTTAAATGAAACATAACCGTATTTTGTCTTATCTGCTTTTGCATTAAAAGTTACTCTATACAAATGTTTAGTCTTCATAGCTGAAGATGCTTCTGCTCTAACTGCCCAAGGATTAATTCTGTATGGGTCGTGATTCCAATCTCGATCCCAACCGTTATTCTCAATATCTAACTCAAATCCTGTGCGTCCAGAATTTGCATCTTTATATTCTTCTGAGTCTTTTCCACCTCTCTTCCAGCCAGTAAGTTTAGAGTTATCATCCATCTTAACTCTACTGATATAGCCAGTATTTCCTGGCTCTTTATCTGGATTATATTGTCCACCCTGATGGAATCTCCAACTATCAACATTTGAGTCATCAACGTATGAAGGATCTGCTGTCTCAGTTTCTTCTGGTGTTGTAACTTCTGGTGTTGTTGTTGTAGAAGGATCTTCGCCTAAATCTACAATTTTGAAATTACTTACTGTAACTCTTCCATTAAAGTTAGTATCTTCACCAATCTCCATAAGTGCTGTGATATCATCTCCTGAATAATCATAGAAATGTCCATCGCCGGCTTTTCCAAAAGCTCCCCACATTAGTGAGGTTGTTAGTTCAGATCCACCAACAGCATTAGTGAATGTATATGTGAATGTTCTTTCTTCACTACTTAGAATAATTATTTGATTACTACTACCTTCATCAAATGAACCTCCTTCTCCGTATGGAGATTGTCCATTAGTCTTAAATGATACATAGCCATATTTGTTACCTGAAGCTTTTGCCTTAAAAGTAACTTGATATTTATGATTTGCTTGAATATCAGAAAGTCCTTCTGACCTAACTGACCATGGATTAATATTAACTGGATTGTTATCCCAGCCTCTATCCCAGCCAGTATTTGCAATATTTAGTTCGTATCCTGTTCTGCCAGCTTCTGCAGTTTGTGCTTGCTCAGACTCTTTTCCACCTCTCTTCCAATTAGAAAGAATTGTAGTTTTGTCAGCCATTTTTACACTATCAATATAACCAGTATTTCCTGGCTCTTTGTCAGGATTGTACTGTCCACCTTGATGGAATGTCCAACTTTTTACGCCTGAGTCATCTACATATGGAGAATCTGGTGTTTCAGTTTCTTCTGATGTTGTTGCTTCTGGTGTAGTAGTTTCTACTTCTATTTCTGTAATAGTAAAATTAGAAATCTCAAGAACACCAGATGCGGCTACATCTTCAGTAGTAAGTTCATTATTATGACTATACAAAAATGCTCCATATCCTAAAGTAACTTTAATAGTCGAAGCACTACTACTCATAACAAAATCTTGTGAATACGATTCTGTGTTTCCAGAAGCTACTGTTATTTGTCTTGTTGGATTATCAACATTCTCAAAAATATCTTGTTCATTTGAATCTTCTGCAGAAATTCTAATATTCTTCTCTGGAGCTTTTTCTCCATTTGTCCACTTCGCATCAAACGATATTCTATATGCATGATCCTTTTGAACAGGGATTCCTTCCATATATGATCTCATTAACCATGGGTTGTCGCCCTTTAAAGTTGATCCAACATATTCTCCGTCCCATCCTGTATTCTTAATATCTGCCGTAAATCCATTTGCTACTTCTGTAGTATCCCAGATTACAGGTTCTCCATCAGTCCAAGCTTGGTGAGGACCTTGATACCAATATGAATAGCCTTTGGTTTCACCAGCTGTAGTGGTAACCGAATTATACCATCTACTAGCCCATTGATCATGAGTTCTTGCTACTTCAGCACCCTCATAAAATGTCCATGGCTGTAATGTCACTGCTGAATCAGCTTTTGCCTGCTTTGTAAAATTAACACCGACAAAAGTTGCAACAACCATTGCTATTGCACAAATTACAGCAATCGATTTTCTAAATAATCTCTTCATTTTTGTCTCCCTTCTTTCTAAGAAAAAATATTATTATTCGATTTTTCCTTATCCGTTCCTTAATAAACTTGCCCAAATATTATACCATTTTTTAGCAATGATAATCAATATTTGCAACGAATAAATAGTATTATTTGCCACTGTTATTGTATATAAAAATTTTGATGAAATTATTAATCTAAATAACCAAAAAACAGGACTGATGCAAGACATCAATCCTGTTTTTATTATGGTTTATTTATTATTAACTTTTTTAATGCCTGACCACTTGCCAAACACTTTTATACCTTTATTCAAAGCATATGCTCTTGCCTTAACAAAGAGTTTCTTTCTATTCTTAATCTTCTTTGACTTAATCGTAAACTTAATCTTCGTTACATATTTCTTTACCAAGGCTTTTTTGTTCTTCTTAGCATTCTTCTTTGATTTGTAGACAGCTACCTGGTATCCAACTGCTCCTTTTACCACCTTTAATGTAACCTTTAGCTTCTTAGCGGTTTTTTTCTTTACCACTTTCTTAACTTTAGTTTTTCCAGGAGCCTTTACTTTTACTGCAGTTGCTGTTTCAGGGGCAATCGTTGTGGTTTTTGGCTTATTTGTTGTAACAACTGGAACCTCTGTAGTTTTGCTTGGCGATTTAGTGGTAAATACTGGCGCTCTTGTAGTAAAAGTCGGTATCCTGGTGGTTCTGCCCTCTTTTGTTGTAAATATTGGAGCCTTTGTTGTGTCTCCTTCTTTTGTCGTAATAATTAGGCTCTTCGTCGTAATTACAGGGACTTTTGTAGTTGCGTCTTCTTTGGTAGTTACTCCCTCTTTTGTTGTTTCACCGCCTTTTGTTGTTACGTCTGCTTTAGTTGTTTCGTTCGCTTTGGTAGTTGTTTCAATTGGTTCTACTGTGGTCTGAACAGGCTCTGTTGGCGCAACTGTTGTAGTCTCTTCTTCGTCATAATCTAAACACTTCAACAACTTTTTATCCAACACAAATACTGCAGATGGAATGTATTTGTTATTCTCGAAATCTCTTCCTAAAAATACTACCTTATCTTCATATACTCTTACGTAGTATCCATGGGAGCCTTCGGCGAACTCACCCGATGTAACATTGTAACTGCTCCACAAATAGCCAACTGCTGCAGTGTTTAACGCAACAGGTATTTTCCCATTACCTGGGTAAAGACAACTCTCTGAGTTTAGCTCCCAATGAGAATGTCCATTCAACAAAACTATATTATTATACTTTTTCATTATATTTTTATGTGAAGTTTCATCAGATACTCCATCCCAACCTTGTCCATCCAATGAACCAGCAACAGTATTTTTAAATGACTGATGTAAGAATACAAATACAGGTTTCTTTGGATCTTCCTCGGTATATCTTTGCATAGTTTCATCAAACCATGAAAGTTGAGTGCTTGATAAATCAGCTCTCAACCCTGCACTCTCCCCACCTAAATAAATGAAATTGTAGCCATTTACTGTTTCCGAATAATAAACATTAGTAGGCATTGTCTGTAGAGATGGGTTGAATAGCAAACAATATTTTTGGAACTGATTGTTTGGATTGCCTTTTATCCAATCATGATTCCCGATGGCCATATGCATTGCTGGAAGTGTTCCATTTCCTGCATTTTGAGCATCATTATATAACGTTCTAACTTTCTTGAACTCCTCTTCGGATCCGGAATTTGCAATATCACCATTTATAAAAATACCCATACTATTGGTGCTGTGTTGCTTTACGTCATTTAACATCTGCGAAAAATGAATGTTTGACTTCTTGCACTCACCTGTAGCGCCACTATCAGTTGTAACATGAATATCACTGATAATCTGAAACTCTCTAAGTGGTTCTTCGTTGAATTTGTATGAACTATTATTTGGCAAATCAACAGATACCGCTTCGTCAGATAGTTCTTCACCATCTGTGGTATAGGCAATTAGTTTTTTTGCTCCATCAGGAATGATAGTATGCGAATACATAGCGTGCTGTGTCTCAGTTTCATTTAGTTTAAACTTTGCCAGAGAAGTGTAACCTTCTAATGGTTTTCCTGAGGCATCCGCCCAATACATTATGCAGTCCGTTGCTTTTTCATTATTTTTATCTTTAGTTACAACAACAGTTCCATCTGCAAAACCATCTGTCGCACTATCCAAACTATAAGAAATAGATTTAAGTGGTGCCAAATCTGAAAGAGTAATATACTCCGTCTTTAATCTCTTACCATACTGTCCATCACCAAATAATATAATTTTATATCTTCCAGGAGTAAATTCTGTCCCTCTGTTATTCGTCGTTGTTCTAATATCCACTGCTAAATTTTTATAATCTTTAACCCAGTACCAATAAAGAGATTGGGTGTCACCTGGTTCTTCGTTTTCTTTGTAGATACCTACCCAAGAATCGCTTGCATCGCAATTTGCACGAACCATTACAGCTTCACCCTGTTTGAACGAAGTTTTGCTCACTATAAGTTCATTTGCACCAGCCGATATAGTAACAAGATTGATATATACAGTTCCAGAAAACAATAGTGTAAATGTGCATACAATTGCGATTATTCTATTTTTGATATTCTTAATTTTCATGCTTTCTCCTTTTCAAGAAAACTAGTTTTTATCTTAAACTATCGTATCTTTTTTTATACCTAAAATCAATACATAAAAAAATAGGATTGATGCAAAACATCAATCCTATTAATTATCATTTCAATTCAAATTACTTATTTGCGATAGCTGCCTGAGCTGCTGCAAGTCTAGCAATTGGAACTCTAAATGGTGAACATGATACATAGTCTAGTCCAATCTTATGACAGAACTCTACTGATGATGGATCTCCACCGTGCTCACCACAGATACCTAGGTGTAGGTTTGGATTAGCTTTCTTACCTAATTGGATAGCCATTTCCATAAGTTTTCCAACACCATCTTGATCTAACTTAGCAAATGGATCGTTCTCGAAGATTTTTGCGTCATAGTAAGCATCTAAGAACTTACCAGCATCGTCTCTTGAGAATCCATATGTCATCTGTGTAAGGTCGTTAGTACCGAAGCAGAAGAATTCTGCCTGCTTAGCAATCTCATCAGCTGTAAGTG
>CAMZGB010000012.1 GCA_947306285.1 uncultured Lachnospira sp. | reverse complement strand
CTTTTTCATTTCAACACCTCTCTATAAATACTTCGTCAAATATTCGAGCATCTCAACCCAAACATCCAATTTTTCTTTTATTAATTCTATATCTTTAGTTCTTTCCAAATAGAAACTAATAATCCATACTAAGTAGCATATAAATGTTAGCTTTGGATTTTCGATATACTTTGAAACCAATTCCATATTTCTTTCATATTCTCTCATTGCACATTGAGCAGTATATCTTTTCCCAAGCAATGTCATCTGCGTCAAATAATGGAAAACATCTATATATGTTGGCATTGTTTCACTACAGTATTCTAGATCAAAGAGTCTTATTTCATCACCTTTGTAGTAAACATTCCAAGGAGTATAGTCTCCATGAGAAAAGGCATATTCGCTAATACCAGCCTCTTCAATAATATTGATTGCGGCATCAATTATTGACTGCTGCTCTTCATCAAAAACATCCTTATACTCTTTAAGTCTCTCTACATCTTTATAAAAATCACTATCTTCATATTTTATAGTTTTCTTTGTTTTTCCAACAATTTCATCTACTGCTTCCAAAACATTTTCATCAAATACCAGCTTCACTTCCTGCCCAAATGGTTTGTCACTAGATTGAGCAAACATCTTTACTTCATTATCCAATTCTAAACCAATTGTTTTAGGCACAAACTCAATATCAAAATTATGCAAAATTCTAAAGGTGTCTGATTCTTTCTTAAATCTCTTCGCATTCTCAGAGTTCGTGGTCACCTTAACATATGCAAATATCTCATTATCATTGTAAATCTGAAGAACCGCTTTATCATTTTGTTCTGTGGATGTATCACCCATATACGTAGCTACATAAAAATCACTTATGCCAAGCATTTCTTCCAATTTATTTCTAAAATCTGGATCAATATCAATTTCTTCTCTTTCGAGTTTTGGCCCTCTCATATAAAATGGAATCTTTTGATCCTTTACAACAGCGTTTTTCAAACATTTTCCACCGCGTGATGATGGCTGATACATATCCATTGCACCTTTTACAGCACACTCAGGCATCACCCAGATTTTATCTGCATGAGTAAAAACTAAACTAGTCGAATTATCACTAGAACTGTATATTGTTTTTATTAATTCTCTTTCCTGCATTTTATCTCTTAAATAATATTCTTATTCGTGTTTTTAATACCTTGAAATTGAATTTCAAAAAGTTAGTACTTACCAGATAGCAAGGCGAGTATATTGTTTTATAAGCACCTTTGTACTTCTTTCTAAGTTTCTTTAACGAGGACAAATACTCCTTTGTTACCTCACTGCTAGATGCCTTTGTGTCCTTGTGATAGCACTCATCTTCTAGCAACAATACTTCTCCACCCTTTATCTTCGTCCTGTAACAATAATCCGTCGCATAAAGGTGCCAATTATCGCAAACATCTTCGTCGAAGTTGCCTACCAAATCTAACCACTCTTTGCTCATACCAAAACAACACTCGTCTACACTTTCGACACTCATTGTTTGACTAACTCTATTTTTTGTAATGTATTCATCGGAGCCTTTGCACATCAAATTAGAGTAGACTTTGCCTTCACTATCCATTCCACAAAAACCAATTACTGCTTTTTTGTTTTTATTTAATACTTTCTCTATATCTCTTAACTGAGATGAATCTTTAAAAGCGAAGTCTTGGTGGCAGAACAATACATTATCACCTTCGATTTGGGACAATACGCTATTGTATGCTTTTGCTACACTACTATAACTATTATTAGTATTGTCAACTAATAGCAATTGGTATTGATCATTCTGATTCTTTAATGATGACATCAAAAAATCATCTAGTATTTTTTTATTGTTGTAACAACATACTATTGAAATCATTTATCCTCCAAATAATTATGACTTCCTATATCTCTTAATATGTCCTTTAGTAAAGTATTCAACTACCTCAACAAAATCTTCATAACCTATTATCCACAAAATGATTGCATATACTCCAAAGAATATTCCTGCTAACACAAATAGCTGGTAAATGAAGAATAATTGAACATTCATATTTACAATTACGGTAATTACGCTTGCTATCAACGTAACCCCAAAAATCTGTAATGTTTTTTTACCGTTAAACATAATTTTTACATAGTCTCTTGCAATGATTATTTGGAATACTGCCTGTGCAGTCTGCGCCACCAAAGTCGCAATTGCAGCACCCAATGCTCCCCATAGAGGAATCATAAATGAGTTCAAAGCTAAATCCACTACCGCTCCTATGATTACTGCATGCATATATTTTTTTTCTTTTCCAGATGGAATAAGTATTTGAACACCAATCAAATTTGTAATAACCATCATGATGATACAAGACATTATCACTTGTGTAGGAACAATAGCATCCACATAGTCAGGTCCCGCTATTACCAAAATACACTCTCTTGCAAAAATGATACAAAAGACTACTACTGGAATTGAAGCCATCAGCAGAACTCTGTAAGATTTTTTCAATGTTCTTTTAAGTGTGCTTGTTTGTCCTTTTTCATAGTAATACGACATTCTTGGTAACAACACAGCCGTGACAGATGTTACAAAAGTTCCCAGTATTACCTGGATTCTAACAGCTGTATAATAAATACCTACTTCGTAGTTTCCCTTTATAAATCCAAGCATCGTATTATCTAAATTCATATAGACATTCGATGCTAAAAATGTGGAAAATAGCATAAGCGTAGGTTTTAAATGTTTTTTAATATTATAATTACCAACTGGTTTGAAAGTAATATATTTTCTAGCGTTAATTAGATTTAATATATTTGATCCAACTGTTGCAAATACAGTAATGCAAGCATAGATATAACAATCTGTAGGCTTGTGAACAAATATAAACATCAAAATCAAAGATATAAATTTGAACACAATAGATCTAATTGTAATGTAGTCAAATTTTTCAAGCCCCACATACATCCAATTGAGTCCCACAACATTAAGAAGCATATTTGCCGAATAAATTAATAGTAGTGCCCATTCTTGTCTCAATCTTCCAACAAATATTATCGCAATGCCCAACGCAACAAACGCAATAAAAGTAGTAAAAATATTTAATATTACTAACTCTTGAACTCGCCTAGATAAATCTTCTTTGTTATCTCTTGCCTGGGCAGTAACTTTAATGCCGTATGTAGTTATACCTAAAGTTGCGAACAGCGTAAAATAGCTAATGACAGACTGCGCAAAAGAAAGCCTGCCGTTTGCTTCTACCAACAGTGCTCTGGCAACGTACGGATATGTAATTAATGGAAATACCATGTTAGAAATGTTTAAAATAACATTCATCACGGCATTATGTTTTAAAGATTTCACTAACTATCCTCTCTTTTCAATTGTCCACATAGCCACCCTACAAGTATTCCCCATGTAATATTTGGATGCTGGGAAATTGGACCTCTTACCACATATGCTTGTATAACAAACGCCACTCCTATTGTAATTAGAGCAATGGCATCACTACTAAATCCTTTTTTTCTTAAACTATTTATTGCTACAAATATTGGGTACACTAAGAAGAAAACTAATAGTATTACACCTACCACTCCACCTTTTGCAAGCATCGTGTAGTATGCATTATGCAATAAAGGTATGGTATGTTCTTTATCTAAATTGGTCCAAGCGTATGGAACGAATTTAATATATATTCCTTTTCCTAATCCCGCGCCAAACAATTGAACCAACGAAGTTGAAGTTTCCCACTGCGAGATAGCAGATTTGTTTTCGTAAGCTCGCCAGTTTCCCATAGCATCTTCAACGCTGTTAAAGTACTGATCCTGGTTTAATTCGTCCGAAGTATTTTCTACCTTTGTATTATAATCATCAATAATATTTGAAGGAGCATATGCATAAAGAGCAAAGACTCCTACTATTGCCAGTGCAATAATAATAAACGTTTTTGCATAAGTGCTTGCTCTTCTTGAATTATAAAAGAGATTAGCAATGATTATTATGGGTACTCCCACAATCACTTCTACCCAAGCACTTCTAGACATTGATAGAATAATATGCATTAAGAAAATTACTAATAACAAGACATCTGTCTTTTTACCAAATACACATTTCTCTTGATTGAATATGTAAACAACTAATAACAAAAAGATCAAACATATTTCGTAAATCTCAATGTTGAAAATGTCTCGCAAATCTTGAAGCTCACTAATTCCGCCTGCTGATGTCAAAAAGACACCAAATGAATACATAGAACTAATAAAACCACATAGGACGATTGTTTGTACAATGGACTTTGCTTGATATGCGCAAAATAAGTAATAACCAAGTATTACCAAAATAACGGCAGGAAGCAAATAGAATAAATCTCTTGCCACATACCTTGTTTTATACATAACCAGTCCTATTATAGCCATAATCAAGATTAATGCCATATATGGATATATGCCAACAATGTTAGGGATAAATATTTTTCTTGCAAACCCTATTACGATTATTATTAGGGCAATGTAGATGAATAGATATGCTTCATCAATGTCATCAAAAAACAACCTACTAACATACAATGCTACTAGTGGCCAAATAATACCTTTAAATTTAGTTTTGTCAATTGATAAGGAACTCTTCATTTTTATTTTTCTAAAACACTATTCATAAAGTCTAGTTTACTTTCCCAACTATAGTTTTCTTTTATCCTTCTTCTCGCATTTAATCCCATTTCTCGCCTTAATTGTTCGTCACTTATCAACAAGCCGAGATTTTTTGCATAATCGCTACATATCTGTTCGTAAGTGGTTGGCTCAACTTTCTTTCCAGATTTATCATCAACAATTACTCCCATACCTGTCCAGTCTAAACACACTACCGGCAATCCAATAGCCATAGCCTCCATAAGAGACCAGGACCCTCCTTCATGCAAACTTGGGAACAAATAAATATCTGATTTTTTTAATTTTTCCAACACTTGTTCACGAGGTATTTCTCCCAAGAACTCTATACTGTCACTCAATTCGTACTCCTGGGATTTCTTTTCAAGTTTATCTCTTAAGTATCCATCCCCTATTATAGTCATATGTACATTGTCATATTCTTTCTTTACAATTCGCATAGCCTCAATGGCCGCTTCCACATTTTTGATTGGAATAAGTCTGCCAACTACTGCTATTTCAACTTTTTCATTTTTAACATCATAGTTCTTTTTATTTTCGAACACATCCTCGCTCATTCCGGTTTCAATAATTACATGTGTTTTGTGCCTATGTTTTTTTGGAATGGCTTCGATGTTATTTTTTGTTCTGCACAATATAGCTATAGCCTTTCTACTTGGATAAGCTACGCGTGGATTGATACAACTTGTCTTGATCAAAAAATATCTGAATCTTTGAACGATTCTATCCTTCAAAGGCAACTGTTTTATTAGTGGCTTTGGTACAGGATCCGCTCCACCTACTGGACCCCAAATAAAAGGTATATTAAAAAATGGTAAAAACGTTGGCATCCATAAACTTCCAAACGTTAAATGCATTGAGTAGTCAAAATCGATTTCTTTTTTTAATTTTTTAATTACTTTTATTATTCCTATTTGCCATAGCGCATAGTAAATATATAATCTCTTCGCACCTTTTTTTATTTTCAAGAAAACCTTGTTCGTATCATAATATGTAAAGTGTAGAGAGTCTCTCAAATGCTCTGGGATATTTGCTTCAATTTTCTCAGAATCATTTGCCCTTGCAATTACATATACATCATATTCTCGCGCTAACTGAAGGACCCAGTTCCAACCGACTCCCGCCTCCGAACCTCTACCTGGTTCGCAACCATATGCACTTACAAGTATCTTCTTTTTCATATCTGTATATAACTCAAACTATCTCATTTTCTTTCTCAAAGATGCCTCGAAATTATTTGCCTTTTTCTCTCCGGCAATCTTGATAAAGAGTTTTCTCATCCTTTTTAGATTTGGTCTGCACACTTTTCTCCAAAAATAATTTTCGCCTCTTCGACGTTCTCTGTCTGTTAACCAACTTCCAGCATATCTGTGGATAGTGTAACTCTCCTCTGTTACTCTAAATGATCCATCTTTCATTTTCTTTGGATAAAAAATATCTCTGTCATATATATGAACATTGAATACTGTTTGTTCGCTATGTTGCTGAACCAGTCCATGTTCAACAAGTATTCTAGTCATTATTTTTACAATAGTTGTTGCATCAATATTTCCATTTTCGTCTATAAACGCATGCGAATTATAGTAATCTAAAACTTGTGAAAAGAATTCATTGCCTTTCTCACACCCCATAATTCCTGCTGCTACCATTGTTTTGTTTTCGAATCCTGTGAAAGCATAATCTTCCAAAAATTTATCAAACTTTTTTATAACTTCCACGTCGGTGTCAAAATATATCCCTCCATATTTGACCAACGCAACTAGTCGAGCATAGTCACTCACAAAAGCATAGTTTCCACTTTCATATGCTTGCTTGGCATATAAATTGCTATTTATATCAAATGATTCTTCATTCCAAAACATAATTTCATAATCTGGAAGCATTTTCTTCCACGATTCTAAACATGCTTTTTCCAACTCCCCTAATTCTTTAGGGCCAAACCAACAATAATGAATTATCTTTGGTATCATCTACTAACTCCTCTATTTATGTCTGTTACTTCTTTCTTGATGTAATTACTTTTCTCTCTATCTTGCATGATGCACATGCTAGTTTTCTTTTTAGTCCTTTGTACTTATAGTTTTTCAAATAATAATATCTGCTAGTTAGATATTGGTATGTTCTATCTGACGCATCTCCCTTTTCATTCTCTTTGTGATTATGAAATGCTTGTGCCTTCGACAAATAATACTCACTGTATCCCTTTGTCTTTAGCGCGGAAGATAGTATAGGTTCCTCGCAGTATAGAAACACGTTTTCATCCAAAAAACCTATTTCCTTTATTGCTTTCATTCTAGCCACAAAACAACATCCGGATACTTTCTCGCAGTAACCACTCTTTGTATGGTCGCCAACATAGCGGCTCTGTTTTGCTCTTCTATTACAAATTACTGCTAGTGGCCAAAGAAAGTCTTCCCAAAACTTAAGTTCGCGTAGTGGATTTTGATGATTATTATTTATGTCTATTACATCTGGTCCTACAACCGCCACGTCCGGATTGTTGTCCATAACATCCACGCATTTTTTTATTGCATATTCATCTTTTATTTCCACATCCGGATTTATGATTAATACATACTCGCAATTTTCCTCATCTGCTTTTCTTATTCCTAAATTATTTCCTGCAGAGTATCCTTTGTTTTCACTATTTTTTATTAGTGTTGCATCTAATTCTCTTTCAAAAATTTTTACACTATCATCAGTCGATTTGTTGTCTACCACAATATTTAAAAGATCTATATCTTTTTGACGCTTCAAAAGATTCACGCAACTGAGCGTGTCTTTTGGGGTATTATAATTCAAAATGACTGCTGCTACTTTTTTCATTCTTGCGTCTGTTTATATGCATCCTCTATCAGTCTGCATATTTCTTCTCCTTTTGTGTTCCAAGTATTTCTAAGTGCCACACTATATGCTTTCCTACTCATTTCTTCTCTGACCGACTGATCAGACAGTTTCATAATAGCTTTCGTTAATTCGTCTATCAGTTTTTCTCTCTCATTATATTGAATAAGTTCCGCCGAACCATCTTCAAAAACATGTGTGTATCCACCTGTATTAATTCCAATGAATGGTTTAGACATAGACAACGCATCAAATGACATTGTAACTCCACTTTCTTTGTAGGCAGGATTAATAACAACATTTGATGACTCCATCTCTTTAAAGTAATCACTCATTTCTAATTGCCCAGTCATCCTAATATGTTCATCCATTTCACGAATATGGATTAGTTTTTTCATTCTGTCTGAATCTTTACCTTCTCCAACAATCACTAATTCAATATTTGGATTTTCCTCATACGACTTTTTGAAAGATTCAATTAAGATATCAAAATTTCTCCAGGCATCTAATCTACCTGCTGTCAAATATCTTACTTTTTCATTCTTTACATCGAATGGCTCTTTAATAGTTTTCTCATCAACAGCACAATCCGTAAATAGTCTCGCCTTATTCTGATACTTTGGATGAATAGCATTTATGGTTGCATCTGTTTTGCAAAGAATTATATTTGCATTTTTGCATTTCTTTCTAAATCCATGATTTATTGGTAGTGTTTTAATAATAAATCTTCTGACCATTTCCCTTATTTGGAATTTTATTCCATAGTATGAAGAAAACTTTCTAGGAATAATATCTACACCACCCACTGGTCCCCAAATAAAGAATTGTTTCATTCCGTACCTGCTCGCTCTCCAAAGAACATTTCCGTATGTTAATAGGTGATACATTTTTATATCATTCTCTATCATTGTCTTCTTAACAAGCTTGTTTGAAAAAATTTGCCAAAGATTGTAATAAAGTCTTACTCCTCTAAGCCCTTTCTTCCAGAAAGTCAAAGCGCGTGTCAAGTCATAGTACACAAAATGTATATCTGGTTTTACATCTTGTGACTTCATCCACTTTTCAATATTCTGTTGATTGCTTCTTCTGGTCAATGCCCACACTTCGAAGTTCTTGGAAATCTGTAATACCCAATTCCAACCTACTCCAATTTCAGAGCCTTCATTTGGTTCGCAAGCATATGCAGAAATAAATATTTTTTCTTTTTTCATTTTATTGTTTTGCATATTTTTCCAATACTATTTTTACTGCCTCATCAGCCATCTCGTATGGCTGCTTTTCAGTATTAATCATCACAAATCTCTTATTGCTTTGTGCCAACAATTTATATTCTTTTAATTGTCTTTCTATCTCTTCTTTTGGCAATTCCTTTTTTCTGCTAAAAATAACGTCTGCGTCCGCCTCTAAAATAAAAACTATTCCAGGCTGAGGTGTTATTCTAGCAAAAAACTTTCTTATCCATTTAGGTAGTCTTAGTCTAGTTCTTCGAGGATCAATTATGAAATCGTAACTATATCTATCAAAAAGAGTAATCTGATCGTACTTTACATTTTTTCTGACAATTTTCTGCCACCCCACAATGTAATCCAATGAATAATAAGCTATTCTAAAAAATGAACTAACAGGATTTGCCGGTTTTTGTCTATGTGGATTTGTGAAATCTTTATCCTGCTCCATCACTTTAGCCTTCTCGCCAATCTCTCCCAAGTTTGGTAAGATTGTAGGTCTAAAATGATAAACATCTACTTTTCTATCTTCTAAATCACTTACATAATAAAGATTTAGTTGTTCAATCAATGCATCTATAAAAGTGGTTTTCCCAACTCCATCTGGTCCCAACACAGCAAGCACTCTTTTATGCTTTCTATATCTTAGAATTACGCGGTCAAATTTCTGCCACAAAAAATGAAGGTGTCCTCTAAGTGATTTGAAGCGGTATTTCTTTTTAGCATATTTGATTAGCCTCTTTGTTATTTGACTGCTATATTCAATTATGTTGTCAAAGCGCTTTTCTGAAATATCATCAATTACTTTTATTGATAATTCTCTACCCAAAAGTTTAATAATTTCTGCTCTAAACTCATCTTTGTTATTTGTATAGCTGTCAAATATTTCTTCTCTATATCTCTCCTTCAATACTGGCTTTTTATATCCAAACAATTTGTAGATTAATACCATCAAGCCATCCATGAAGCCGCCTAATACATAAAAGTCTTTATACTTTGTTGCGTGAGAGTATAGTTCATCAAAGGTATATATTTCGTAACCTCGAACTCTATATCCACATATTAAATCTATATGAATTCCCGTTTTGTTTTCCCAACTCATTCCATGTGTACATCTTAGTTTGTCAAAACGAGCTTCATCGTAATACTCCAATCCATTGTCATCATATACTTGTCTCACAATAACATCCGCTTTTTTTATATCTTTTGGATCTATTACAATATCAACATCCTTTGAGTCATTGCCTTCAGGAAGTTTTTTATAATTGCGTAGTACAAAGTATCTAATATTCTCTTTTTCAAGTGTTTTTGTAAAATCTTTAAACACTTTTGCACAAAGTTGATTCCACATTTGTTTTAATCCTTTTGCTTAAAAAGCATTAACGAATTTGCTATTTTTATCTGAGTTTATTTCTAGTTTTAACTTCTATCTTTCTTGTTTTTTCTTTTCCAAACAATTTTGTTGATGTTTTTCTAATTGTCCTAAGTATCGGTCTACAAACATTAATCCATACTTTGTTGGTTCCTCTTTTTCTCTCGCGATCACTTAGCCAACTGTTTGAACATTTATGTATTGCACATGTCTTATCAGTAATTCTAAAATCTGTGTCATTAAGTTTTTTTGGATAAAAATATTCTCTGTCAAAAATTTCAAAGCCGGCGACTGTTTGTCTTTCCCCGCCTAAAACCAATCCACGATTTTTCATAATGTCTGTGAGGATTGATGTGTTTGAAATATTGTCGATTGATCCATCTTTCATCATGAAACTATGTTTTTCATAGTGTTCAACCAGCTGTTTTATCAATTCATTTTCTTTCTCACTAGCAATGACAGCTGTTCCTAAAAAATGTCTTCTCTCAAATCCCATAAAGCCACTTCCATCTAATATTTTTGGAAATGGTTTGATTATCTCAACATCAGCATCCAAATATAATCCACCATACTCATACAATACTTTCGCTCTAACATAGTCGCTCACAAAGGCATAGTCCCTGTTTTCATATGCTTGTTTCGAAAAAGCAGTTTCTTCCACATCAAAATTTGATTCGTCCCATCTTTTAATTTCATAATCTGGGAAAAACTTTTTCCAACTATCTATGCACTTTTGTTCCTTGTCTGGTATTGGTTGATTTCCAAACCAGCAATAATGGATTATTTTTGGAATCATTTTTTGCCTCTTCTACTGGTATAGTTTTTCTACTTCGTCGGCAGAATTTCTTACATCTCTAAAATTGAATTCCCTATAAATTCGCTTATTGTATACTTCCAAAATACTTGGATTTTTTATGATATATAGTATGGCCTGTTTCAAATCTTCTTTTGTAGGCTGAATAATCATTCCGAGATGTCCTTGCTTTAGCAAATCTTTTGCGCCCACTCTAGTTGTAACAAGCGCAGGCACTGCGTAACACAAAGATTCAAGTACTGTGAATCCATATGTCTCGTACCAAAGACTTGGAGCAACAAGCAAATCTGCATTCTCGTATACTTGATCTATTTCATTAGGTGAAAATTTGCCCAACACTTTCATATATCCACTCACGTTTTTTGTCTCGTTGTAAACATCTAGTTCAAAGTCTCTCACACCTTCAGCCCACAATTCATCGAGTGCTTCTTTTAGCATAAAGAAACCTTTACTCTCTCTGGCTGGTGCGGGATATGCAATACGAAGTTTCCCTCCATAGCCCCTTAGTTTTCTCTTGTCTTTTATTTCACTATTGCTAATGTTTATTACCTTGCCCTTAATATCATTTGGCAAATATCTTTTAAACACATCTCGTGTTACTGTGCTATTAAAGTGGATTACATCTATAAAACTAAAGAATTGTCTATAATAATCTCTAAGTGATTCATAAATTTCATCACTCATGTCTTCCTGTTCAAATCTCTTCTCAGTGTCTTCCTCTTCTGGTATTAGTTTTGCATCTTCTTCGTAGAAGTCTTCCCTGTGACTTCTTCTAAGTTTTTTAACCACGCTTGAGTCTTTTAATTTTCTGTACTGACTAGATTGTAAAATTTTTATCTTGTTCATCGACAATGCATCTTTATTGCAGCCAAAACATTTGCCGCAATCTCCGTTACAGACATCCCCATCTCTAAACAATGTAATCTTAGGACATATTCCAAAGTAGTCATGTGTTGTGAAAACTGTTTTTATTCCAAGTTCCTTCGCCGCTATAAGTAGTTCTGGATACAACCCCTGGAAAGTATGAATATGAATTGCGTCGGGTTCAATTCTCCTTAAAAGTGCTTCAAACGCTTCTGGGTTTTCGCAAGGCTCCATATATTTGTCCACTTCTAATATTCCTTCGTCCAATGGAACTGGAAGTGGATTTATCATTTCGATGCTCTCAAATGACACAGGTTCTCTATTGATTTTTTGAGTGTTTTTACTTCTTTTAAAACGCACAAAATGACCGGTAAGATTCATCTTTCCCGGCCACATCATTATCACCTGATGGCCCTTCTCCTTTTGAGCCCACATAAGGTCTATACAATATTTAGTTAATCCTCCACTCCTATAAGGTGGAAAACCTAAGGAGTAATGCAGTATTCTCAAAACAACTTCTCCTTTTTAGGATTCCTTCGTCTCGGACTCTTTTCCTAAAAATAACTCCTCATATTCACTCGTAATGCTATCCCAAGCATAATAGTCGTCCACTCGGCTTCGTGCTTTTATACCTAGTTGATATCTTTTATCTATTGGCATCTCGTCACATTTTGCAATTAGATGTTTTAAGAGGCCATACTCTTCTGTCCAATATATAGCTCCATCTCCAGCCACTTCTTTGTTGAACGATACGTCATACACTAAGTTTACATCTGTTCTACCTAATGCTTCTAAAAGACTTGGGTTTGTACCTCCCACCGAATGACCGTGGATATATGCATAAGCATTCTCTCTAATCTTTTTAAGCAACTGATGATTGTATAGCGTTCCAACCAATTTTACTCGTTCATTATTTTCGATATCATATTTTTCTACCAATTTGTCATATAGTGGAGAAGCAATATAATCCGCAATAATAACTAAGTCTCTCTTTGTGTTGGATTTCATAAACTCTTTTATTACTATTTCGAAATTGTTTTCCGGAACAAATCTTCCAACCATCAAATAGTATTGGCTTGGTCTGACATTGTGCTCGCTAAACCATTCTTTTACTTCTGGATCATCATCCTCTAAAACTGATGGTGTGGTTTCCGCACCATATGGAATAAACTTAGTCTTAGGATTGTATTTCTTATATTCTTTGTGAATGTACTTTTCTATTCCTTCGTTGTCGCAGATAAGCAAGTCCGCGTGTTTTACCATTCTCTTTTCAGAATACTTCCAATATCTTCTAATCCATTTGTTCCACTTGCTTCTCTTCCACTCATGACCATCTGGATTTACGTATAGTTTTCCGCCTAACTTATGTATCTTTTTCTTGTATCGTCTAATGTATGGTCCAATCCTGCAAGCCAAAACATAAATAATAGGTTCCTCAATATTGTTTTCTTTTATGTACTTTAGACTAAATTTTATTGAATCGACATCGTAGAATATCGCTTTTGCCGCACTGCTAATCCTCTGCTTTATATTAAAGCAGTGTGCACCATTGTATTCGTATTCCACATTGTCTTTGTCAAAATTACTAGGGTCTTTAATAGCTGACACATGATACTTTATGTCATTGCTCTGTTTATATTCAGTTAGTTTGTCTACAAAGGTTTCAAATCCGCCATACTTGGTTGGGATTCCCTTGCTTCCCACAATAAATATGTGTTTCATTAGTGACTTCCCTGTCTCTTAAATACCGCTGCAAATGTTTTAAGCATTATTTTTATATCAAGTCCGATAGTCCAATTCTGGATATATTCATTATCCAGTTTCACTATCTCTTCAAAATCTGTAATATCGGATCTTCCGCTTACTTGCCAAAGTCCTGTAAGTCCAGGCTTAACTGCCAAACGACTCTTATGTCTCAACTCATATTTTTCATATTCATCCATTGTAGGTGGTCTTGTTCCAACAACACTCATGTCGCCTTTTAAAATGCTCCATGCATTTGGAAACTCATCCAACGACCACACTCTAATAAAGTGTCCTATTCCTTTTCTCTTTCCGTCTTTACCAGAGCCAAGTATTCTAGGATCTCCGTCTATCTTAAACATGAGACCTTCCATCTCATTTTCTTTCATTAGTTCAGCTTTGCGTTCCTCAGCATCCACATACATACTTCTAAATTTGTACATGTAAAATGTTCTTCCGTTTCTTCCGGCACGCTCTTGTTTAAAGAATACTGGTCCTTTTGGGTCCGCCTTCTTAATTAGTGGCGCTAAGAATATAAATAAAAATCCTGTCGCAATACAACCAACAAGTCCGCAGAAAATATCTGCAACTCTCTTTGCAAAAATAGCAAGTGGTGATGCTGTATTGATACTTGTTGAAAGAACTCTTGCGCTGTTTAGGTGAGTAAACATTGTGTGTGGCATGTCCTTAGCAAACAAGTTCATTACAACATAAACCGTAACTCCCATATTTAAGAAGTTATCGGCAAGTGTTCTCATCTCATCTATATGTTTAGTTCCAAGACAAATAACTACTCCGTCCACTACTTCGTTAACGCAATAGTCATACATATCATGACCTATAGCCACAATTGGAACTCCCCTATATTCATTTTCCTTGTATAATGCCGAATTTATATCCGGTTCTTTTGTAAGACAAATACCTTTAATGGAGAAGCTCACATCTCCACCGTCTTGTAGTTTTGAAATAGCCTCATTGATATGGCGCTGATCTGTAACTACTACATACTGTCTCATATTCTCGCCACGCTTTGTTGTTCGAAGAACTACTTTTTTCCACAGAATATGCACGAAGTAACTTAATATCAAGAATATTACGCCAAAAGCTATTAGAATAATTCTCGACATTTCTCCTGCATTTCCCATTATGAACAATAGGAAAAATGCAAATGCTTCAAGTTTTATTGTATGAAGTGCCACTTTCTTAAACTCTGTAAAGTAACCTCTGTACAACACATCCGAATATGTGCTAGAGAACAATACTATACAAAGATGCAAAATTGTTATGATTACAGCTATTGAGCGATACTGCGAAAATTCAAACATTCTGAAATTTCTAGTTCTAATAAAATACGCCAAAATAAGCGATATATTTATTAAAACCGCATCGATAATTATGAAGTCTAAGTGCTTCATCCAATTGTGTTTTGCCTTTATATGCATAAAGCTCTCCTTTGCCACATAGTTCATATATATTTTACCACAAATTGGCCCTAAATTAAATGAAAAGCGACAGTAATTTTACTGTCGCTTTTCCTTATTTTATCGTGCTCTCAGCACTTTTTATTCTGCTTTTTCTAGTGAAACATCCTCATCTGCTTCCTCTGGTATCTCTGTAGCTAAACCAGTCTCGTTTTCCACATCTTTTTTGCTAAAAATATGTGCCTGAAAATTGATATTTTTCCAACAATCTTCGCAATCAATTGAAGCATCATCTATCCAATCTTTAGCATACTTACTAGCCGATCCTTTTTCCTCAGCTTCCATTATGTCTTCAACCTTTGTAGCTATCGCATCTTTTGTGAAAATCTCTTTTAGCCTTTTCTTTGTAATTCCAATCTTGTCTTTTAATTTTTTGCTACTTTCAGCGTAGTAGTTATTAACTTTTTTCTCTACTTCTTCTCTTTCGTCGGCGTCTAGTTTTACGTTGTACTCGTCCTTTTTATCATAGAAACACTCTCTCTGACATATGCTATCAAGGACTTCTCCCTTAATTGCATTCTGAGCAGTTCCATTCCCCACTTTTTTATTCCAATCTATTTCTTTAGGTTCGTTTGCAATATAGTAAACTTCATTAGTAGCCTGCGCCGAATAAGCATAGAACTTTGCCTCATCCAAATATACGTCTTCGCCGTCCACTGTAATTGCCACGCGCTTGTCGTCGGTCATCTTCGAATCGTCCTGACCGCCGCATCCGCAGCCAACTAAACCAAGTGTAAACAATATGCAAATTGTAAGTAATAATAGTCGTTTCATAGTTTATCCTTAAATCCGATTTTGGATTATTGTAATTTATTTTTATTAAAGTCTCATTAGAGATTTCTAGTATTATAACACATTTAGCCTTTGAGTGTGGATAAATCTTCCACCACATCTCTGACAATATCTATGAGGTCTTTTGACTTATCCTCTGGGTAGTAAATGAAGCTATTGTCGTCCGCCACGAACTTTAGCTTGCCCCTATATTCTCGAACCAATATTGGGATTCTTTCGACGTCAATCTTCGCCTCAGGCCACATGTACATTGTAATCTCTCGCTTATCACCCTTGATTTCTGTAATAAAGTTTTCGTGTGCAGCGTGCTTTATTAGAACAATCTGCATTAGATTGTCTACTTCAGTTGGAATCTCGCCGAATCTATCAGTCAATTCGTTTTGCATATCCTCATACTCTTCTTGAGTTTCGATGCTGGCGATTCGTTTATAGATGTCCATCTTGAGAGATTCGTTTGTGATATATGTTGGTGGAACGAATGCGTCCACATCTATATCTACCTTTGTCTCGAAATCTTCCCTCGGCTTGTTTCCCTTCTTAATTTGGATTGCCTCTTCTAGCAATTTGCAATATAGGTCATATCCGACCTCGCCCATATGTCCACTCTGCGAAGCACCCAGAATATTTCCAGCGCCTCTTATCTCTAAGTCTCGCATCGCAATTTTCACACCGGAACCTAAGTCCGTGAAACTCCTGATTGCTGATAGACGCTTTTCAGCAACTTCGCTGAGGACTTTCTCTCTTGAGTACATCATAAACGCGTACGCATTTCTATTCGATCTACCCACACGGCCTCTCAACTGGTAAAGCTGTGAAAGCCCCATTTTTTCAGCATTATGGATGATTATTGTATTTGCATTTGGAATATCTAAGCCCGTCTCAATTATTGTTGTTGAAACTAAAACATCAATATCGCCATTTACAAAATCATACATTATATCTTCAAGCTGACGCTCACTCATCTGGCCATGAGCGTACGCAACTCTTGCGTGAGGAACTGCCTTCTGGATTCTGGCAGCCATATTTGCAATAGTCTCAATTCGATTGTAAACATAGAACACCTGACCCTTTCGATAGAGTTCACGGTTTATCGCATCGCGCACCGTCTCATCGTTGTATTCCATCACGAAAGTCTGAATAGGCATTCTATCCTGTGGAGCCTCGGTCATAATACACATATCCCTCACACCAATCAAACTCATATGTAGAGTTCTTGGAATTGGTGTGGCGGTAAGTGTAATTACGTCCACACTATTTTTTAGTTCCTTAATTTTTTCTTTATGTTTTACGCCGAAGCGTTGTTCTTCGTCTATTATTAAAAGTCCAAGGTCGTTAAACTTCACATCTTTCGAAAGAAGTCTGTGTGTTCCAATAACTATCTCGACTGTTCCTGACTTCAAATCCTTAATTGTCTGATTGATGTTCGCCTTTGTTCTAAAACGCGATAGCATCTCTACTCTTACCGGGAAGTTTTTAAACCTCTGACTGAATGTCTTGTAGTGTTGCTGCGCTAGAACTGTTGTTGGAACAAGATATGCCACCTGCTTTCCATCTTGCACAGCCTTGAAAGCCGCGCGAAGCGCAACTTCCGTTTTTCCAAATCCCACGTCACCACAAATCAAGCGGTCCATGATTTTGGAACTCTGCATATCTTTTTTAACTTCTCTGATTGCCTCTATCTGATCATCAGTTTCCTCGTGAGTGAATAGTTCCTCGAACTCTCTTTGCCACTCGTTATCTGGAGAAAACTTGAATCCCGTACCATTGTCTCTTGTGGCATAAAGGTCAACCAATTCCTCTGCTATCTCGTCAACAGCTTTTTTAACTTTGCCTTTAGTTCTTGACCATTCCTGGCCACCAAGTTTATTTATTTTTGGAGGTTTCGCCTCCGCGTCCGCATATTTTTGAATGACATCAAGCTGTGTGGCTGGCACATACAAGAATGAATTGTTTGCATACTCAATCTTGATGTAGTCCTTCTTGATGTCCTCGACTTCCACTTCCTCTATTCCTCGATAAATTCCAAGACCATGGTTTTCGTGAACCACATAATCTCCTACGTTCAAGTCTGCAAAGCCAGAAATCACACTTCCCTTGTAAGTGCTCTTTCTTCGCTGGCGACGACGTCTCTCGCCAAAAATATCCGTGTCCGTAATAACAGCATACTTGATAAGCGGATAAATAAATCCTGCCTTCAATCTATCTTTAACAATCATTACCTCTTTTTCTTGAGGTACCTTGCCACCAATCTCTTTTTGATCTACAAAGTAAGCATTTAGGCCCTGCTCCATAAGTTCGCTAGCAATTCTCTTTCCACGAGTAGCAGAATTAGTAGTAATCAGCACAGCGAAACTTTGTTTCTTATAATTCTCAAGGTCTTTAACTAGCATCTCAAAATGTCCATTGTATGAGTGAACATTCTTGCTCTCCGTCTCAACCTGCGCGTCCACGTCGAAGGCCTTAACATCTTGCGCGATAGTCGTAAACATGACTTTCGCCTCTTTATTTATTTTGCGAAGGATGTCATCCTGATTCCAAATGATGTCCGTCTGCCCTGGAAGAACATAACCCTTATCCAAACGATTTGTCATACTCTCTGCAAACTCAAGGCTTGTGGCATTAAGTTTTTCCTCCACCCTGTTTGGCTCGTCAATATAGAATACCGGACTATCAAAATAATCCAAGAGGCTCACTAAGTCGTTGAAGAAATAATTAACATATGAATCATATGCTGGAGAAGTTGGGTCAATATCCACTTTAGTCAAGAATTCCTCTACCGTGTACTCAAGTCGCTTCGCACTCTCGTCATCCAGATTGTCCATCTGTTTCTCTAGCTCGGCCCTGATTGCCTTAGTTCCATTTTCAATCTGTTTTTTATCTAGTATGTATTCGTTCGCTGGGTATATTTTAATCTCGTCAACTTTTTCTATGGACCTTTGTGTGTCCACATCAAAACTTTTTATCTCTTCTATTTCTTCGTCGAAGAAATCAATTCTAAACGGAGTGTCGTCTGTCAAAGTGTAAACATCCACAATGCTACCACGAACCGAGAACTGGCCTGGACTCTCAATCTGATCTACGCTCTCATATCCCATCTCCACAAAGTCGCTTCTCAAGTCTTCGATGCTTACTTTTTTGCCAGACTCAATCTTGAGGAAATGCTTCTTAATTTTTTTAAGTGGCATAATCTTGTCTAGGAAGGCATCCACAGTTAAAACTACCGTGAACTCTTCACCCTTGACCAATTTTTGAATAAACTCTAGCCTCTGTTTTTGAATTAGACTTCCGTGCACATCCGCGCTGAAGAAAATCAAATCCTTCGAAGGGTAAAGCACAGCATCCACGCCAAAACTTTTTAGGTCTTCATAAATTTCCTGGGCTTTCAAGGCATCAAAAGTAACGACGACTTTTTGTTTATAGCCCTCGTTCAATCCTGAGATCATGTGAGAAAGGCCTGCTGCTTCGCATCCTGTCACTTGGATAGAGTTCCCAAGTGCCATGTGGTCTTTCACTTTCTCGTATTCATTCAATTTTTCAAGTGGATATTTAAAGTATTGTTTCATTGCGCTTTCCACATTTCCTATTCACAAAAATGAATAGTTATATTGAATCAAGTACTAGTTGTTGTACTTGTTCATAGCATAATCTTCGTCGTTGTTAATGATATCGATTATAGCATCAGCTGCCGTCTTTACTGCCTCATCTATCTTTGCTCGCTCAGCCTTGCTAAACTTGCCTAACACATGTTTGATTAACTCGGTGCTTCCGCCGTTCTCACCCACGCCCACACGAACTCTAGAAAAGTCCTCAGTCTTTAGGTGAGCTATTATATTTTTTAGTCCGTTGTGTCCGCCAGCGCTTCCGCTCTTTCTAATTCTTATTCTACCAATATCCAAATTTATGTCATCAGAAATAACAATCAAATTCTGAGTGGAATCTAATTTGTAAAAATCCACCACTTTTTTGACTGCCTCTCCGCTTGAATTCATATATGTTTGTGGCTTAACGAAAATTACTTTCTCTCCGTCCACATTTCCAATTCCACAAAGTGCGCGATGTCTTTTTGTCTTTACATCCACATCTAACTTAGATGCAAGCTCGTCAATTACATCAAAGCCCACATTGTGTCTAGTCTTATCATACTTTTTGCTTGGATTTCCAAGTCCTACTATTACGTACATACTCTTCCTCTTTTAATTTTGCCAAATGTTTTTATTGATAACCCAATTATCTTTTCTTGAACATAAGAATTCGGCGATAGTGGTAATAATACCCCTATCGCCTTCTTCTTAATTTCTTACGATTTAATTCTTACGCTTCTTCAGCTGGCTCTTCTGCTGGAGCTTCCTCT